>NZ_JBTLRD010000007.1:0-211569 GCF_054584775.1 Polaribacter litoreus
ACAACAAAATTATATATCATCAAAAAAAATCTAAAAACTATTATCTAAACTAACCAGGTTAATCCCGACTTTAATTATTAATCAGCTCATAAATTTATGAACCTTTAATTTTATCTCCTTTTTAAAGCTAAAATTAGTAACTATTTACAAAATTTAGGTGTAAAATTTACGATATATTCATATATTGTACTTTGAAAACCACAAATTAATATTAAAACCGAATGAGTATGAAAAAAATAACAAAACTTTGCTTGACTCTTTCACTACTTATGCTTAGTGTTTCTTGTGATGTATCGTATTTTGATAAAGAGATTGAGGATATCTCTTGGAATGGTGAAGTAAAAATTCCTGCTGGATTCATCGACTATAACTTGTCTGAAATTTTTGACGATTTAGGAAGTAGCGATCTTACCCCTACTTCGTCTGAAGAGTTTAGTTTTAGTTATACAGAAACCTTTTCTGGCCAAAACAACGATTCCTTTAACGTTTCTATAGATGATATTTCTATTGATAACTCTATTGAAAGCCCCATAACCTCTATTGATTTAGATCCTTTAGGAGAATCTTTTCCTTATACAATTACAGACGAAATTGCTCCTGGCGTAGTTAATCCATTAATAGGAAACTATAAAAGAAATAATCAGAAAATTCATGATTTAGAATTATCTCAAGAACTAACAAGAGTTGAGTTTAATGATGGCTTAATGCGTATTTCTTTCGAATCTACAATTGACGCTAGTATTAATTTAACTGTTACGATACCTTCTTTCACTGCAAAAAGTAATCAATCTATTTATACAGAAACTATAAATACTAATGGAAGAAACACTGAAACTATATCAATTGATTTAGCAGACTACAATGCTGATTTAACAAATGATGGAACTGGTACTGGCAAAACAGTAAACAAAATTGTTATAAATGTTGATGCCAGTTTTACATTTGTTGCCGGAAACCAAGTAGACGCTAATGATGCCATTACTTACGAAGCCTTACTCTCTAACGCAACTTATGATGTTATCTATGGTGATTTTAAGCAAGAATCTTTTAATGTTAGCTCTAATACTATAGATTTAGGTGATTTTTTTGACAACTTTAATGATGGTGAGGTTTCATTTAATAATGTAGAAATGGCCATAAATGTAACCAATGATTATGGTTTTCCTAT
This sequence comes from Polaribacter litoreus, assembly GCF_054584775.1. Classification (NCBI taxonomy): domain Bacteria; kingdom Pseudomonadati; phylum Bacteroidota; class Flavobacteriia; order Flavobacteriales; family Flavobacteriaceae; genus Polaribacter; species Polaribacter litoreus. The sequence continues at coordinate 1,169 of NZ_JBTLRD010000007.1, forward strand.
CAGTATGGACTTATCTTCTGTAAGAGCAGTAAACGCAAATTCTTCTATAAACTTAAATTACAATGGCACAAGCTCATTACCTAACACCATTATAATTGATGGTGTAGAAAATTATGGAGATGATGAAAAAGTTACCAATACCCTACTAAATGATGCTAACTCAAATATATCTAGTTTACTAGAATCTAAGCCAACATCATTAGAATTTGACATTTCTGGAATGGCAAACCCTATTGATGATGGTAACCCTAATGAAAATTTTTATGCAGCAATAAATAATGGTTTTAATGCTGAAGTTGCGATTACTTTCGACAAAGTTAGCTTAGATAAAGAAATTGAATTTGATGGCGCTGAAGATTTAGACAATTTCGAATATTTAAAATTACTGGTTAATGTAGAAAACAAAACCCCCTTAACAGGAGATATTGTTTTAGAGTTTAAAAATAATAACGGACAAATTGTACACACAGAATCTATTAATGCTTTTCAAGCTGCAAATGTAAATCAGTCTGGTGAATCTGATGGTATTCCGGTTTTATCAGAATTTGAAATAGAATTAGATCAAAACGAAATTAATCAAATTATTGATGCAACTCTCATTAATGTAAGACTTACACTTCAATTACCAAATGAAAGAGATTCTGTGATGATTAAAGGTAGTGACGAAATAAGTGTTGCTGTAGGTTTAGAAGCAAGAGCAAATGTAACATCAGACAATTAAAATTATGAAAAAACATATATACTCAATTAGCCTATTGTTTTTTATTTTCATAAACAATACTAATGCACAAGATTACTTATCTTTTTACAATTTAAGAGATTACGTTATACAAACACAAGATATTTCTCCCATATATTTACCAAAATATAAAGTTAACTTCGGTACGCCTTTAAATGTAGGGTTTAACCTAAACTCAGATATAAAAATTAGTGATATTTTGGTAGAAAGTGGCAACAATTTAAAAATTGATTTTAATAACCTAAATGCAGTTGCAGCAGAGGCAAATGCAGTTGCTACAGATGTTGTAGCCAATATTTTTATGTTAGGTTTTAAAACTAAAAAAGGTTCTATAACACTTTTTGCAAATGCCAAAAATAATTTAGTTTGGGAGTTCTCTAAAGAATTTACAACTATAGCAGCTAATGGTTTTGGAGAAAGTTTTTCTTTAACCGCAGAGAAAATTGGCTTTACCTCATATAGTGAAATTGGAGTTGGTATTACAAGAACCTTTTTAGAAGATAAACTTGCTATTGCTTTACGATTAAAATCTTTAAGCGGCATTGCACATTCTTCTCTAGAGGATGGTGCACAGTTTTCGTTAGACATTAATCCTGCTAACTTTTTATGGACAGTAAACACTGCAAACGCAACCGTAAATACCTCTGGAGTTTCTAATACTGATAATTTATCGTTTTTTGGAAAAAATGGTGGTTTTGGTTTAGACATTGGTTTGGGCTACGAATTCAATAATAAACTTTCTTTCGAATTCTCAATTAACGACATTGGCACTATAAATTGGAAAGAAAATGTTACCAACTATAATTTACAAGATGTTACCAATGGCATTTACAACGGTTTTGATTTTCAAAACTCTGGAAACGTTGAAACAGAAATAGAAGATGCTTTAAACGATGTTTTGGGCGCTACAGAAACACAAAAAAGTTTTAAAACAAAAATAGGGTCTAGAACATTTGTGTCTGCTAAATATAAGTTATCAGAAAAAAACATACTACAAGCTACCTATTTTAGCAACAACAACCCATACGTGAATATGAAACCAAGTTTTGGTTTAGGTTACAACAGAGCTTTAAACAAAGCAACTTATGGTATTATTGCAAGTGCAGGTGGTAATAATGGTGGTTTTAGAGTGGGCGCAAACCTTTCTGTTCAACTAGGGTTCTTACAACTTTACACGGCTTTAGAAGATGTTTCTAATATAGGTGGTAAAGTACAAGAAGCCAATACTGCTAATTTTAGATTTGGTATGAATTTTTTATTTGGCTATAAAGGAAAGTCTAAAAATCCAAAAATTGCAGAAAAAGATAAATTAGAAGCTAAAACGTATTAGCGACTAATTTTTTGAATTGATTTTAGAAGAAGAGGATGTAGATTTCCTCTTTTTCTTTTTGCGCTTTTTTCTCATTTTGACAAACATTTCTTTATACACATCAACATCTATTTTTGCTTTTCTTGCCGAAATAATTTGAGGAAAATCAAAATTTAATTTTGAGTCTTGTCGTTTTAAGTTGTCATCTTGAAAAGCGCGTTGCAAAATATCTTCAATTAAAAAATCTTCGTTTTCAGTTGCTGGATGATATTCTTGTTTTAATGATAAATCAAATACATTAGCTGTTGTGTTATACCAAAATGCATTCCAGCCACTTCTCAGCTCTTTAATGTTATCGAAAGCAGTTTTACCAGTTTGACGATGAATTAATTTAATCAAAATTCGACCTTCTGTTCTGGTCATTTTTTTAATTTGATCTGTAAATTCTCCTTCTATATATTTCTGAATTAGTCTAGTATATTTCTTTTTTTTTCTTTTAGATTGTATTCTAGATAACCTAACCTTTAATGTATCTAATCTTGTAGCAGCCAACTTTGCATAAGGATAGGCCTTGAATACTTTTCTACGAAACCATAAATAATAACGTATATCTTCTCTAGATTTAAAGTTTTGTTTCGGTATTAAAGTAATTTCATTGAGTTTTATAGTAACTGTATCTCCGGGTTTTGCAAAAATATAATCTTCAAAATTAGGTGGTATCGAATCTAACTCTTCTTTTTTTTGAGCAAAAGAAGCAAGTGAAATACATACAATAGATATGTAGAGTAATTTTTTCAAATTAAAAATGATTCAAAATGTTTAAGATTGCTACTATTTTTACAACACAAAATTAAATGAGCAAAAAGGTTGCCAAAACGTATTACCTAATTTTTTCAATAAAATCTTGTTCTGAGATGATGGGAATTCCTAAAGTTTCTGCTTTAGCTAATTTGCTTGGTCCCATATTATCTCCTGCCACAATAAAATTTGTTTTTTTAGAGATCGACGAACTTACTTTACCTCCATTATCTTCTATGGCTTTTTTGAGTTCGTTTCTACTCATTTGATGAAAAACTCCTGAAACTACAAAAACTTGTCCTTGTAATTTATCCGTTTGATTTACCAAACTTTCTTGAGAAACTTCTAATCGCACTCCATAAGATTTTAACCTATTAATCAATTGGATGTTTCCTAAATCTGATGAAAAATCAATAATACTTTGTGCAATTCTGTCGCCAATTTCATCCACAGCAATTAAAGTTTCAAAATTTGCTGCCATTAAATTGTCTATAGATTTAAAATGTTTCGCCAACTTTTTGGCCACAGTTTCACCTACAAAACGAATGCCGAGTGCAAATAATACTTTTTCGAACGGAATTTCTTTTGATTTTTCAATTCCGTTAATCATGTTTTGGGCAGATTTTTCGGCCATTCGTTCTAAAGGAATCACTTGCTCTACTTTTAAATCGTATAAATCTGCATAATTTTCTATCAAGCCTTCTTTGCGTAACAAATCTACAGTTTCGCCTCCTAAACCATCAATATCCATGGCTTTTCTGCTGATAAAGTGCTGAATTCTTCCTGTAATTTGTGGTGGGCATCCAAATTGATTGGGACAGTAGTGTTTTGCGTCACCAACTGTTCTTACCAATTCTGTATTACATTCAGGGCAATTAGTTGCGTAGATTGTGGGTTTAGAATCTTCTGAACGTTTTGTAAAATCTACCCCAATAATTTTTGGGATAATCTCCCCTCCTTTTTCTACAAACACAGTATCATTTTCCCTAATATCTAACTTTTCTATTTGATCTGCATTATGCAAAGAAGCTCTTTTTACAGTAGTTCCTGCCAATTGTACAGGTTCTAAATTCGCCACTGGTGTAATTGCTCCTGTTCTACCTACTTGATAAGTAATTTCATTTAAAATTGTGGAAACTTGTTCTGCTTTAAATTTATACGCAATTGCCCATCTTGGTGCTTTAGAAGTATAGCCTAATTCTTCTTGATGTTGTAAATTGTTTACTTTAATTACAATGCCATCGGTTTCGTAAGGTAAATCGTGTCTTTTGGCATCCCAATGATTTACAAAATCAAAAACTTCATCAATCGACTTTGCCAAGGTAATGGTTTTTGGCACTTTAAAACCTACTTTTCTGGCATTCTCTAAACTCTCAAAATGCGTTTTGTATTTTCTTTCGGATGTTACCACCTGATACAATAAACAATCTAAAGGGCGTTTTGCAACCTCTGCACTGTCTTGCAGTTTTAAACTTCCACTGGCTGTATTTCTTGGGTTTCTGTAGGCTTCTTCGTCATTTGCCAATCGTTCTTGATTCATTTTTGCAAATCCGTCTAAAGGCAAAATAATTTCACCACGCATTTCAAAATCAGTGATAAAATCACCTTTTAATAATAACGGAATGGAACGAATTGTTTTTACATTATTGGTAACCTCATCACCTTGAAAACCATCACCTCTTGTCACTGCTTTTACAAAACGCCCATTTTCATAGGTTAGGTTAATGGATGCTCCATCATATTTTAACTCACAAGTATATTCTAAGTCAGTACTACCTATTATTTTTTGAATGCGTTTTTCCCAATCCAATAAATCTTCTTTAGAGTACGAATTGTCTAAAGAATACATTCTGTTTTTATGAACTAAAGTTTCAAAATTTTTGGTGATAGTACCACCTACTCTTTGTGTTGGTGAATTGGCATCAAAATATTCTGGATTTTCTTGTTCTAATTTTTCAAGTTCTTTGAGTTTTATATCAAATTCAAAATCGGAAATAGTGGTATCATCTAGTACATAATAATTATAATTATGTTGATTTAATTCGTTGCGAAGTAGCTCTATTCTTTCTTGAACACTCATATAGACAAACTTGTTTTTGAGTTTTAAAAATTGTATATTCTTTGGATAATCAAAAATGATTTAAAAAAATGAAATACACTATAAAAATACATAAAATTTCTACAGTTGATGATCTTGAAAATGCTTGGAATACGGAAGACTATAAAGAACTTTTACGAAGATTCGACTTTACAAATGATGATGTAAACGATACCAAGGAGTTAAGAGAATTACTTTTTATGGCAATTGCTGATAGAGACCCGAGTGAAGCTGCTCGAATTGTTTTAGATTATAAATTATCTGATAAAATGAATGAACATCAAATAGATTCTGTGTCTTATGAAATGTTGGTGGATAAAATTTCTGAAGAATATCCAAGAATAGGCTTACACAAAACTCTTTTTGTGATCAATCAACTTTTATACAAGGCTTTTAATGGTAAATTCCCAAACACGAAAGCCACGATTATTGATTTTGAAATTACACCCAAAGCAAACGCAGATGAAACAATTACAAAAGAAATTGCCCTAAAATGTTTTACACAGAATTTAGATAGCCATAATGTGATTATACGATTATTTGAAAAACAGCTAAATGGCGAGGAAGAATTTGATGAAGCTGATGATATTATTTGGGAAATTAAAAAGAATGAAAACTCATACAGATTAATTACTTCTGATTATTTTATGAGTCCCCAAGAATTTTTAAATGAGGAGTTTGAAGCTAAAATTGCATTTTTTGAAGAGGAATAAAATCTTTAATTGATGAAATTATTTCTTTTTTTTGATTTATTTAAAGTTTACAAGTAAAAGTTAATGTTGCACAATTTATTTTCAAAAAAGTTATAAATCTTAGATTAGCATCATAAATAGTTTTGCTCAAAAAAAAGAGAAATCTCTCGACTTCTCTTTTAAAATTTGATGTTTTAATTCTTTACCCTTCACAACTAGCACATTCTTTCTTTTGTTTGAATTTCTGTGCAGCATTCATACTGTGTTGGTAATACATCGATTTTACACCCAATTGCCAAGCATTAACATATACTTTGTTTACGTCTTTAATTGGCATATCTGGATGTACCATAATATTTATAGATTGTCCTTGATCGATATGATTTTGACGATTTGCAGCTTGATATACAATTACGTTCTGATCAATTTCTGAATAGGTTTTAAACACGTCTTTTTCATGTTCTGTTAAAAACTCTAAATGTTGTACAGAACCATCATTATCACGAATGCTTCTCCAAACATCTGGTGTGCTTCTACCCTTTTCTTCTAAAACTGCTTCTAAAATTGGGTTCTTAATCGTGGTTTTAATTTTAGCAATATCTTTTACGTATACATTAGACCAAATTGGCTCAATACCTTGAGACACTTGACCTAAAATAAATGCTGACGATGTGGTTGGCGCAATTGCATTTAAGGTGGTATTGCGTCTTCCATAACCTTTTAAAATAGCTGGCTCACCATATTCTTTGGCCATAGCTTCTGAAGCTGCATACGATTTTTCTTTAATCAATTTAAAAATTTCGCTGTTTAAAGAATACGCTTCTGCACTATCAAAAGGCAACATTTTAGATTGTAATAAAGAGTGCCATCCTAAAGCACCTAAACCTAAAGCTCTGTTGTCTTTTGCAAAGTTATACGCTTTTTCCATAAAACGGAAAGTAAACTGATCGTCTCTATTTGAAGAGTCTCTGTACACTTCTAATTTCTGAATAAACTCTTCCATTACAGCATCTAAGAAATACGTTAAGGTTTCTACAGCATCTGTATCTTTCCATTTGTCGTAATGCAATAAGTTGATTGATGATAAACAACAAACAAAAGACCAATCTTCATTAGAAGGCAACATAATTTCTGTACATAAATTACTTGCATAAATTTCTAATTTTTTATCTTTATATACATCTACAGTACCATTATTGGCATTATCTCTAAATAAAATATACGGATAACCGATTTCGCCTCTACATTGCAATACTTTTGCCCAAAGGCTTCTTTTTTCTACATCACCATCAATCATTTCTTGCATCCATTGGTTACTTACAGTAACACCATGTGTTAATTCTTGAATTGGATTTCCTTCTGTACCAATTTCTAGGAATTCTTTAATATCTGGATGATCTATGGGTAAGTATGGAGAAAAACGACCTCTTCTTACAGAACCTTGGCTAACAACGTCTACCATTTTTTCGAACAATTGCATAATGTGTACAGAACCCGAAGACGATCCATTATTTTTAACTTCTGCACCTCTTGGACGTAATTTACCAAAGTAACCAGAAGTTCCACCTCCTAATTTAGACATCATTCCTACCTCTGATTGAGAGAATAAAATGTCTCCCATATCATCAGCAACATGCGAACCAAAACAGCTTATTGGCAGCCCTCTTCTTTTACCAAAGTTAGACCAAACAGGCGAGGCTAATGAATAAAAGCCTTCTGCCATGTAGTTTTCAAACTTGTTTGCAAAACCAGGCTTTTTAAGAATTCTTTCTGCATTTTCTGCAATTTCGCGAATTCTTCCTTCTGGTGTTGCCCCTTTTGTTAAATATCCAGACTCTAAAAATTTACGACTATTTTCTGTGAGCCATTTAATTTCTGGTGTTCCTAGATTTTCAACAATCTCTTTTCTTGAAGAGTTTCTTGCTTCAATTAATTTTTCGTGGTCGGTTTTTGGTTGAGTTCTGTTTTTCGTGTCTAAGTTCATGGTTTAAAATAAATCGTCGCTAGTTATACTTTTTGTTCTTTTACTGTAGTTTATAGATCTTTTTACAAAGAAATCTCCGTGTTTTGTTCCAATAATTTCGTCATCAAACCATTCTGTTTCAGAAAGTAGGGCTTCATCGATATCAAATATTTTTGGCACACCAATACTTTCTAACGATTTATTAAATCTGTTTTTAATAAATTCGTTGATTACATTTTTTGGTAAGAAATCCAATTCGCCTTTTTCAAAAATCCAATCAATAATTTTGCTTTCTGCATAAAATGCTTCGTTACACATTTCTTGAATCATTAAGGTATAATCTTCATCAAACCATTCTGGATTTTCAGATTTGATAATTTTAATAATATCAATACCAAAATCGCCATGAATTTGCTCTTCTTTAGAGGTTGCTTCAACCACATTAGAAATTCCTTTTAAGGCATTTTTATATTTGTTAAATGCCATAATAATTAAGAATTGCGAGAATAACGAAACATGTTCGATAAATAAAGAGAATAACAAAACTGACTCAGAAAACTCTTTATTGTCTTTACTTTTAGAGTTTTGCAATGCCAATTCTAAATAATTGACACGACGCATCATTACAGGGTTTTTCTTTAAATTTTGAAACTCGTTGTTTAATCCTAAAATTTCTAACAAATGTGAATAAGCATCATGATGACGAACCTCACTTTCTGCAAAAGTAGATCCAACTGAACCAATTTCTGGTTTTGGCATTTTCTTATAAATATCGCCCCAAAAAGATTTTACAGCTACTTCTATTTGAGAAATGGCCAACATGGTATTTTTAATAGCGTGTCTTTCTGTGTCTGAAAGGTTTGTTTTAAAATCTTGAATATCACTAGTAAAGTTAAACTCTGTATGAATCCAATACGAATGTCTTATGGCATCTACATATTCATACAAAGCAGGATATTCGTAAGGTTTTAAATTTACACGTTTTTCAAAAATATTTGTTTTTCTATTTCTTGCTTGCTCATCTCTATATAAAATATATGCTTTTGCAACATCTCGAAAAGGACTGTCCATTAACTTTACCTCTACAATATCCTGAACCTGTTCTACAGTAGGCATGTAAAGTGGCTCATTTAGTTTTCGTTCTAACAAAGCTCCGTTTACAATATTAGAAATAGCAATGGCATCTTTTCTAGTACCATTACTTACGGTATTCATTGCTTTTTCTATGGCATTTGTAATCTTTTCTAACTCAAAAGGGGCTGTTTGGTAATCTCTCTTTATGATATGCGTTATTTCCACTTTGTATGATATTAAGTTAATGTTAATTTTTAGCCTAACAAAGATTGTGATTTTTGTTTTTAAAAGAAAGTCATACTTATTCACAAATCCCTTGAAGTTTTTAACAAAAGTGTGAAATAACGAATATTTGACGCTTAAAAATATAATTTTTAAAATACTGACTTTAAACTTCTTACAATTTTAAAATCGCTACAGCCTTTATGTTTACTGACATTCTTAAAACATGTTTTTTATGAGAGAAAAAATTAAAAAAAACTCTCCTTTTTTAGATTTTTTCTAATTTAGCTTCTCTAAAACAAAACCACTAAAACGCTAATAAAAAACTTTTACAAAAACAACTTATTACTTATAAAAAACTATAATGTTTACAGCTTCTCATCTTAAATATTGTGGCAAAAAATCGCTTTAGACTTGTATTTAACAAACATGATTATTTAGATTTTTTTTACATAGCAACAAGTACAATAATTTATTTTAAGCAATTTTTTTTTGGCGTATTTTTGCGTAAATTTTACATCTGATGAAAAAAAGGTTTCCTAAAATTGTTCAGCTTGCCATCATATCGTTATATCTGATATTTTTAGCAGGTGCTATTGTTAGAATGACAGGTTCTGGAATGGGTTGCCCAGATTGGCCAAAATGCTTTGGGTACTATATTCCACCTACTTCAGAAGAACAAATAACATGGAAACCGAATACTGAATTTAAAAAAGGCTTTATTATCATTAAAGATGAAGCTTTATTTGTTGCTGAAAAAGATCTTACAACATCTGCAACTTTTAATGCAGATCATTGGGCAGAATACACCAAACACGACTATAATGTGTTTAATAAGTTTCATACTTGGACAGAATACATCAACAGATTGGTTTCTGTACTTGCTGGTTTTGTGTTTCTATTTTTAATTTATGCATCTACTAAATTTTGGAAAGAAAAGAAAGTAATTACCCTACTCTCTTTTAGTGCTTTTCTTTTAATGTTATTTGAAGCTTGGTTAGGAAAAACTGTAGTTGATAGTAACTTAACACCAACCATTATTACCATTCATATGGTGGTTGGTTTAATTATCATTGCCATTTTATTGCGTATAAAATTTATCATTTCTGCTAAAAAAACATTTACATACAATGCTTTGTTCAATAAATTATTAATAGCATCTGTAATTTTTTCATTGATTCAGATTGCTATGGGTACTCAGGTAAGACAATTTATTGATGAACAAGTAAAACTATTTGGCTTTGAAAATAAAAATTACAGTTTAATGGATCCGAATTGGAAATTTTACTTCCATAGGTCGTTTACCATCGCTATCGTTTTGGTAAACTTAGGAATGTTTTACATCAACCAAGCAAAAAATTTAGGGTATAAATTGGTGAATTGGATTGTGTTTTTAATCTTTCTAGAAACTATAACAGGTATATTAATGTATTATGCAGAAATTCCATTAGGTACTCAGGCAGTTCACTTGTTGTCTGGCGCATTTTTATTTGGCCTACAATTTTATCTTTGGATGCAGAGTAGAAAGACAGTTACGAGTTAGGAGTTTAGAGTTAGGAGTTTAGAGTTTGGAGTTAGGAGTTGAGAGTTAGATGTTTGGAATTAGCAAAATCAATAGTGTTAGAATTTCAAATAAAAGTTTTTGGTTAAATTGACATACTCTTTTGTGTATTGATGACGCTCTTTTTCAATAATTAAATGTGCTTCTTTTATCTCTTTTTGATGAAAAGAAAACTCCAACAAACTTCGTTTAATTTCTGAATTTAGGTTGCCTTGTACCCTGCAAACTCTATTTAAAAACAAATTACACGCTTTAGCTGCATTTACAAATACTATCTCTTCTTTTGCAGGAACAACCACTGAAAATATACCTTTAGGAGATAGTATTTTTACCACCCCTAAAATCAATTCTTCAAAAGACAATGCACTTGTAAAACGAGCTTTGTTTCTAGATTCATTATCGGTTTTAAAATCATCTGTATAAAAAGGTGGGTTAGAGACTATCAAATCGTAAGTTTCATTTTCAGTTGCAATTTCATCTGCAAAATCTTGAAACGTACTATGATAACAATACAGGCGATCTCCCCAATCAGAACTCTCAAAATTCTCTACTGTTTGTTCGTATGCTTTTTCATCAACTTCAACAGCATCAATTGTCATTGCATCAGATCGTTGTGCAAGCATTAAACCTATAACACCTGTACCAGAACCGATATCTAAAATAGCATCTGTATCATCATCAATATTACACCAAGCTCCTAAAAGTACAGCATCTGTACCTATTTTCATCGCAGTTTTATCTTGATGAATCGTAAATTCTTTAAATTGAAAAGGTTTATTCATTTTTCAAAAATACAACGAAAAACAACGACTTTAACATACTGTATGGTTTTTGTATTGGTCGTATAATCCTTATAGACAAGACTTATACCTACTTTTATAAAAAACAATTTCATGAAACAATTCTACGTAGTAATCTTTTATTTTGCAATAACGCTAAGTACCTTTTCACAACAAATGCCTATTGATTTTGAAAATGCTAATCATGTATTTTCTGGCTTTAGTGGCGCAAGTTTTTCTAGAGAAACTGATCCAGACAACGCTTCAAACAAAGTTGGGCAATTTAATAATAATGGTGCAATTGCAGATCAAGGTTTTTATATAGACCTAAACAGAGCTATCAACGTTACAAATGAAAAAGAAATTACACTTTCTTTCTATGCTTTTGACCCGAATGAACATACAGTTTTAGTAAAATTAGAAAATGGAACCAACCCAAATGTAGAAGTACTGCAAACTATTTCATCTGGTAATGCCACAGACTGGCAAAATCTAACGTTTGATTTTTCGAGTGCAAAAGAAACGAGTTCAGGCAACACCATTAATGCATCAGGAACCTACACAAAATTGGTAATTTTTATCGATTTAGGCGAAACAATTGCAGGAACATATTTACTTGATAATATTTCTGATGGCACAACATCAACAGACCCAAATGTATTAGATGTAGTTTATGATAAATTAGTTTGGTCTGATGAATTTGATGGTAACACACTAGATACTGACAAATGGCACCATCAAACCATAGGAATTGTAAATGGTGGTTGGGCAAATGGAGAAATACAACATTACACAAACAGTAGTGAAAATTCTTTTGTTGCAAACGATAATTTGAACATCGTTGCTAAAAGAGAAACTATTGTGCAGAATGGTGTTTCTCGAGATTTTACGTCTGCAAGATTAAACTCTAAATATGCATTTACCTATGGTAGAGTTGATGTAAGAGCAAAACTTCCAGAAGGAGAAGGTACTTTTCCTGCAATTTGGACGTTAGGAAAAAACATTAACGAAGTTGGCGCTTATTGGCAAACACAAGGCTTTGGAACAACTCCTTGGCCAGACTGTGGAGAAATTGACATTATGGAACATGGTTTACACGCTACAAATACAGTATCAAGCGCACTACACACAAGGTCGAGTTTTGGGGGCACAGTAAATACAAAAACAAAACCTTTAACAGATGTTGCCAACACGTATCATGTATTTTCTATGAATTGGTCTCCAAATCAAATTACTTTTTTGGTTGATGATGAAGTACATTACACCTATAAAAAGCCAGCTAATTTTACCGATGTTAATTCTGATGGCATTAATGATGGTTGGCCTTTTGATGACCCTCAATTTTTGCTTATAAATTTTGCTATGGGAGGTATAGCTGGGGCTGTAAATCCTAGTTTTACAGAAAGTAGCTTAGTCATAGATTATGTTAGAATATACCAACAATCTACAGCTAGTACCGATGACATTTTTAATGATAAATTTACAATATACCCAAACCCATCATCGAGCATTATCCACATTAAAACTGATGAAGATATAGACAACATTGAAATTTATTCAACTATTGGTAAACGAGTTTTTACTAAAAAAATGAATTTCGAAAAGATTGATATTTCTAGTTTAAACTCAGGATTATATTTCGTAAAAATTTACAATGGTAAAAAAGTTGCAACCCAAAAAATTATCGTGAGGAAATAAGATTTTGTAAATTTGTACAAAATGAGATTTAAAATGAATAAAGTACTATTTTTTGCGTTAATTGTATTTATAATAAGTTGCTCTTCACCTATTGAAGCGCCAACAGAAGACTTAGGAATTGTTTCTCCTGATAATATGGTGAGAATTGAAATTACAACTACGGAACCAAACGATGAGGTTAAAGTAAATTATTATGTTTACCAAACCGATGATTATAATCTAAACGTTTATCCTTTTAGTTATGATGCTCAAGGCAACGCAGAACCTATTGTAATTAGATTAGATAATTATGATTTTAGGTATATTCAGGGTGAGACTTATAGAAACAGAGCTAGTGACGCTTCTCCATTAAGTTTAAAGATATTTTTAAATGATGAAGTAATCGTAGAAGAAACCTCTGAAGTAAGTACCACAAATAGAAATGGATTAATACGATTTAATTATGACATTGTAAAAAAAGAAAGTATTTAAAATATATTTTAATCAAACAAACTTTTTAAGCCTTAAAATTAAATAGAGATAGTCTTAAAAACTTAAATATTTTTCTTTTGGTAATAGTTTGACACGCTTTTATTTCTATGACCTATAAAAACCTTTACTTATAATGGTTTTGAAACTCTTTGCAGAGAGGAAGGGATTCGAACCCTCGATACCATTTCTAGTATACTACCTTTCCAGGGTAGCCAGATAAACCACTCTTGCACCTCTCTGTTTAGTTCTGAATTAAAATTCAGTTATATATTTTTATAAATACAGTTCTATTAAGCCTTCTGGAGTTGTAACCTGAACCAACTGCTGTTCTCTATCTACTTTTTTGATAAAATCATCAATTAGAGGAATAAAGATTTCTTTTCCTTGTCTATCAATTTCAAACAAAGGCTGTGCAGCTTTGTCATTGATGTGAACAATTTTACCAACTTCACCAAAATTTTCATCAATTACGGTAAAACCGATAACTTCATGAAAATAAAATTTATTACCCGTTAGTTTTGGTAATAAATCTAGAGGTAGGTATATACCACATTTTAAAATGGAATCTGCCTCCTCTTCAGAATATACATCTTCAAATTGTACTCTTAATTGATTTCCTTTGTGTAAAGAACTTTTTTCAATAAAAAATGGAACCAAATTTGTGCCGAATTCGACATAAACTGATTCCATATTTTTATACAACTCAGGTTCGTCTGTATCTAATTTGATAACAACCTCACCCTTAAAACTATATTTTGTAACGATTTTGCCTAAATAAAAACAATCTTCTTTACGCATCTTCGTGTAAATCTATAATTTATTCTGTTGCTTTTTCTTGAGCTTCATCAATAGTTTCTGGAGCTGCTTCAGCTGCCTCTTCAGTTTCTGCTACTTCTTCTACAACTGGTTTTGCTGCTTCAATTCTAGCTTCATTTACAGCTTTTTCTGCTGCTAAAGCTTTTGCTTTTGCTTCTGATTCTGCTTTAGATAAACCTGCTGCTTTATCAGCAATTTTAGCTTCTTTAGCCTCTAACCAAGCTGCAAATTTTTCATCAGCTTGCTCTTGTGTTAAAGCACCTTTACGTACACCACCTACTAAATGATTTTTTAACATAGCACCTTTGTAAGATAAAATGTTTTTTGCAGTATCTGTTGGTTGTGCACCATTTTGTAACCACTTTACAGCACCATCAACATCTAAGTTAATTTCTGCAGGGTTAACATTAGGATTGTAAGTACCAATTTTTTCTAAGTATTTACCATCTCTTTTTGCACGGGCATCAGCAGCAACAATCCAATAGAAAGGCTTTCCTTTTTTTCCGTGTCTTTGTAATCTGATTTTTACAGACATAATTTATTAATTTTTTAAGGTTCTCGACCTTGGTTATTAAAAATCTTACCATCTCGTGATAAGTGGGCGCAAAAATAGTAAATAGTTTTGAATTGGTCGTTAAAAAAAAAGAAAAACATTATATAGATAACAAACACTAAATGAAACAATTAAAAGCATTTGTTTCATCTTTTGTTATCATTAACAACAAAAAATCTACTTATACTTCATCCCTAAATGCACCACTTTTTTAGTTTCAAAAAAGGGTTCATCAAAATAATTAGGTAAATCATAAATAGTTGCTGTAGTATATTTTTGAAGTTCTTCTGTTAAATCTCCTCCTTTTAAATATAATATTCCATTTTTTAAATTATGGTTTTGTTTTTTAACAATTTTACCTTTATTCCATCTCACAAAAGTTTCCATTTGGGCCACTGCCCTACTCACAATAAAATCATAAGTGTCTTTTATTTCCTCTACCCTACAATGTGATGTTTTTACGTTTTCTAAACCTAAACCTTCAACCACTTCATTAACCACTTTTATCTTTTTACCAATAGAATCCACCAAATGAAACTGTGTTTTTGGAAACAAAATTGCTAATGGTATACCAGGAAAACCACCTCCTGTACCTACATCCATTACTTTTGCATTGGGTTGAAACTGCATTACCTTTGCTATTCCTAACGAATGTAAAACGTGTCTTAAATACAACTCATCAATATCTTTTCTAGAAACCACATTGATTTTCAAGTTCCAATCTTTATACAAGTCTTGTAACTTTTCAAATTGTTCGATTTGCTTTTCTGATAAATTTTTAAAATATTTGTGAATAATGTCCATCAATAATCAATTAGAATGCAAAAATAGGTATTTGATGGAAACAATTCTTTACAAAAAATGACGTTTGTCATAAAAAGCAATTCAAAATAGTATATTTTTGCTGCACATTAAATTATTAAATGAAAACAATAAATTTCTCAAGAGTAGATAAAGCAAAGTTCTTTAGAACATTAAACAAAAGAGTAAACTCTTATTTTAAAGATAATAATATTAAAAGAACAGGTAATTGGAAATTATATACCAAAGCCATTTTAATGTTTTGCTTATTTTTAGTACCATTTATTTTAGTACTCACAGTTTCCATGCCACAATGGACAATGATTTTATTAATGATATTAACTGGTGTTGGCATGGCTGGTGTTGGTATGAATGTGATGCATGATGCCAATCACGATTCGTTTTCTAAAAGAAAATGGGTCAATAAATTAATGGGTAGCAGTATTTATATTTTGGCTGGTAATGTGTATAACTGGAAAGTACAACACAATGTATTGCATCATACATTTACCAATGTAAAAGATCATGATGAGGATATTGATGCCGGTAGAATTATTCGTTTTTCACTACACTCTAAGTGGTTGAAAATTCATAAAATTCAAAAGTATTATTCTATTTTTCTTTATGGATTATTGACGATAAATTGGGCAATTACCACAGATATCAAACAAATGCGTAGGTATTTAAAGCGTAAATTATCGTATGGAAAATTTCCAAATCCGACTACAGAATGGACAAAATTAGTGATCTCTAAAATTGCCTATTATGCACTTTGGATAGTTTTACCGATCTTGGTTTTAGACGTTGCTTGGTGGAAAGTTTTAATAGGATTTTTTGTAATGCATTACACAGCAGGAATGATTTTAAGTTTGGTTTTTCAATTGGCTCACATTGTACCCAATACAGAAATGCCAGTACCTGATAAAAATGGAAATTTAGAACATACTTGGGCTGTACACCAACTTTATACTACAAGTAACTTTGCACCAAGCAATTGGCTTGTTAATTTTTATACAGGTGGCTTAAATCATCAAGTTGAACATCATATTTTTCCACACATTTCTCACGTACATTACAGCAAATTAGCTAAAATTGTAAAAGAAACAGCTAAAGAGTTTAATTTGCCTTATAATGAGTATCAAACTACAAGAAAAGCAATTATTGAGCATTTTAAGCATTTGGGTGTTTTGGGTCAAAAACCTGAATTAGCATAACAAAAACTGAATAACGTAACGTAAAAATGACACATCCATTATCGGACAGAATTAACAGTTTGCCAGCGTCTGCAACATTGGCAATGGCTGCAAAAGCAAGAGAATTAAGAGCAGAAGGTAAAGATATTATTGGTTTGAGTTTGGGTGAACCAGACTTTAATACACCTGATTTTATTAAAGATGCTGCCATCGAAGCTGTAAATGAAAATTACAATTCTTATACACCTGTTGATGGGTATGGAGAATTGAAAGAGGCAATTTGCGTAAAATTTAAACGTGATAACAATTTAGATTACAAACCAAGCCAAATTGTAGTTTCTACAGGTGCAAAACAATCTATTGCTAATGTGATGCAAGTATTGTTAAATCCTGGAGATGAAGTTTTATTACCTTGCCCTTATTGGGTAAGTTATTCTGCTATTGCAACACTTTGTGAAGCTAAATCTGTAGAAATACGCTCATCCATAGAAAATAACTTTAAAATTACGCCAGAGCAACTTGAAGCCGCAATTACACCAAAAACGAAATTAATTTTATTCAACTCACCAAATAACCCAAGTGGAGTTATTTATAGTGAAGAAGAATACCGAGCTTTGGCTAAAGTTTTAGAAAAATATCCTCAGATTTATGTAATGTCTGATGAAATCTATGAACACATCAACTACGACACTAAACCTTTTAGTTTAGCGGCTATTGAGAGTTTGTACGATAGAACTATTACTGTAAATGGATTAGCAAAAGCATTTGCAATGACGGGTTGGAGAATTGGTTACATTGGCGCTCCAGAATGGATTGCAAAAGCGTGTACCAAAATGCAAGGACAAATTACTTCGGGTACTAATTGTATTGCACAAAGAGCTGCTATTACAGCTGTTTTAGCTCCAATTAGCAAAATACAATACATGGTTGATGAATTTAAAACCAGAAGAGGTATTATCATCGATTTGTTACAAGAAATTGATGGTTTTAAAGTAAATGTACCTGATGGCGCGTTTTACGTTTTCCCTGATATTTCTGCTTTCTTTGGTAAAACTATTCAAGGAATTACTATTAACAACGCTAGTGATTTTGCTTTATTTTTATTAGAAAAAGCAAATGTAGCTACTGTTACAGGTGATGCTTTTGGAGCACCTGATTGTATTAGAATTTCTTATGCAGCATCAGAATTACAAATTAGGGAAGCAATTAAAAGAATTAAAGAAGCTTTAAGTTAAGAGTTTCCAAAATTTTATAAATTATAAATCCATCTTTTTAGATGGATTTTTTTTATTCTGAGACAGACACCTCAGTATATTCTTTTTTTTGCGTGCCCTTTCAGGTCAGGCTTTTCGCACTCGCTTCCCGATTTAAGATCGGGAGAGCTCAAACAATTGCTTCAATCCTTCACGCGGGCTTACTTGCCATTTCTCAGCACAATTAAAGTACACCGCTTATTAAGATACCATAAAGATAATAGCTATCATAAAAAAAGAAACTTTTAAAATAGTTGCTGTTGCGCTTTGCACATTTTCTTGATGCGCTTCAACCATTGATTTCATTTTGAATAAGTTTGTTCTTTTAGATTCAGAGACATTCGCTCTTATTTCTCTTTTGTAAGCAGATGTTAAAATTCCTCTTTCTAAAGTGTTTGTGTAAGTTGATTTCATAATATTTAGTTTATTTGGTTACATAGTTTAGACGAGCAATAAAATAGTTTGTTACATCCTAAAGAACTACAAACCAGCATAAAAAATCAATTTTCTTAGGATTTATAGTTTACGACAACATGAAAAAAAAATAAAAAAATTATAAAAAATAAAAAATCACACCCTTTTAAGGTGTGATTTTTATCGTTTTGAGGAATATATATTAATCTACATTATCATGTAAAAAAGAATTACCAGACGAAAAATCAATACTATCATCATCTTTCTTTAAAACTGTTTTAGTTTTACTAATTGCACCATTTTTATTTAGGTTTACTCCTAATCTTTTATAGGCTGGCTGACGTTCAATATCATCGATATTTTTATTCAAATTTTCGTTGAAACTATAATTGAACTTTTTCATATTTTTTCTACGTTCTGCTGCTCTTTTTTGCATTTCGCTAATGGTTGAATCTAATGGAGAAACCTCTTCACTTAAAGTATCCATCTCATTAATTTCAACTTGATGAGTTGGTTTTTTTAGTTCTATTTTAATTTCTTCTTCAACATTATTGTCTTTTGTAATGTTAGAACTTTTACCAATAGTAGGAGTTGCATCAAAATCTTCTAAAACGTAACGCACCTCCTTTTTAGCTTTAACTTCTAGAGCACCATTTACCTCAATATTTTTTGCTTTTTCAATGGCATTGGTTTGCTTAAATTGAGCCTCTTCTTTTTCTTTATCATTTTTTTGCTTTGATAGTGGAAAATCAAAAACTAAATCTGTTTGCGGTTGTTGGGTTACTTCATTTGTATTTTCTTGTTCTTTTACAACATCAGTAATAATAAAATCATCTTCTGAAAAATTTTCAACCTCAACCTCTTCATAGGTTACTGGCATACTTGCAATAATTTCATTGGTTTTTACCAAATCCATTTTTGGCTTAGTCTCTTCAACTTCGTTCTCTAAAGTATGTACAATTTTTTGCGCTGTTTTTGGGGCAATTGGTGTTTCTAAACTAGGCTGTTTTACAATACTTTTATCTGCAAAATTGTAGGTTGCTTTTTGCTCATCTTCTAAGGTATGGATAACTTTTTTAACTTCGGTATTGGTAATGTTACTTTGCTGATCTGCAGCAAAACCGGTAGCTACTATAGTTACAGAAATGGCATCACCAATTCCTTCATCTTCTCCAATACCCATAATAATATTGGCATCATAGCCTGCTTCATCCTGTATAAAGTCATTAATTTCCCCTATCTCATCTAAAGTCACTTCATTTGTACCAGAAACAATCAATAACAATACATTTTTAGCTCCTGTAATTTTATTATCATTTAATAAAGGAGAATCTAGAGCCTTTACAATTGCCGTTTTTGCTCTGTCTGGCCCCTCTTCTTTTGCAGAACCCATAATTGCTGTACCGCTGTTAGACAACACAGTTTTAGCATCATGTAAATCGATATTTTGTTTATAATGGTGTGTGATTACTTCTGCAATACCTTTAGAAGCTGTAGACAATACTTCATCTGCTTTAGAAAAACCAGCCTTAAAACCAAGATTTCCGTAAACTTCTCTTAACTTATTGTTATTAATTACAATTAAAGAATCTACATTTTGGCGCAGTTGATCGATTCCTAATTGTGCTTGTTTTGTACGTCTTTTACCTTCAAAAGCAAAAGGCATGGTTACAATACCTACTGTTAAGATATCCATATCTTTAGCAATTTTGGCTATAATTGGTGCAGCTCCTGTTCCTGTACCACCTCCCATACCAGCAGTAATAAATACCATTTTGGTTTGCGTATTTAACATTTGCTGTACTTCTTGCATACTTTCTTTGGCTGCTTGTGCACCTATTTCTGGGTTAGCACCTGCACCTAAACCAGAGGTTAAGTTTGCACCTAATTGAATTTTGTTAGGAATTGGGCTATTTTCTAAAGCTTGTGCATCTGTATTACAGATTACAAAATCTACTCCGTTAATGTGTTGCTGAAACATATGGTTTACGGCATTGCTACCACCACCTCCTACACCAATTACTTTTATGGTGTTAGATTGTGTTTTTGGCATATCGAATGAAATGTTATCAAATTCTGCGCTCATAATAACGTTTTTCTTTTTTTGGTTTGTATTGATGTTTTGTTCTTTGTTCTATTTACTTGCTGATGTTACTCTGCATTGTCTAAAAAATCTTTTAGGCTTTCTGTGAATTTTTCGAAAAAAGATTTCTTTTTTGGTTTTGGTTTACTATCAACTTTAGGTTCTTCTACAACTTCTTCCTGACTTTCTTCATTTACAACTTCTTCTACCTCTTCTTCTATTTCTTCTACTTTGCTATCTTTCTCTAAACCCTCCATTAACAAGCCAACTGCTGTTGCGTAAGACGGACTAGATAAAGCTTCGTCTGACCCCCCTGCTAAATGTTCATTAGGATACCCAATTCTAGCATCCATTCCAGTAATGTACTCTACCAATTGGCGTAAATGTTTTAATTTTGATCCACCACCTGTTAAAACAATACCTGCTATTAATTTTCCTTTGGCAGTTTCATGACCATAGTTTTTTATTTCTAAAAATACATGTTCAATGATTTCTTGAACTCTAGCATGAATAATTTTAGATAAGTTTTTAAGCGTTATTTCTTTAGGTTCTCTACCTCTTAAACCCGGTATTGAAACAATTTCTGTATCCTTATTTTCTCCTGGCCAAGCAGAACCGAATTTAGTTTTTAACAATTCAGCTTGTTTTTCTATAATAGAGCAACCTTCTTTAATATCGTCTGTAATAACATTTCCACCAAAAGGTATTACTGCTGTATGTCTAATAATTCCGTCTTTAAAAATGGCTAAATCTGTTGTACCACCTCCTATATCTATTAAGGCAACACCTGCTTCTTTTTCTTCTTGACTTAATACAGCTTGTGCTGATGCTAGAGGTTCTAACGTAATTTCACTTAAATCTAAACCTGCACTTTTTACGCAACGCCCAATATTTCTTATAGATGAAACCTGACCAACAACTACGTGAAAATTAGCTTCTAATCGCCCACCATACATACCTATTGGCTCTTTTATATCTGCTTGAGAATCTACCTTAAATTCTTGTGGTAATACATGAATAATTTCTTCTCCAGGCAGCATCACTAATTTATGCACTTGATTTACTAGATCTTCGATATCTGTATCTTCAATAACTTCATCTGCATTATTTCTGGTGATATAATCGCTATGATGTAAACTTCTAATATGCTGACCTGCAATGCCAACAACCACCTCTTCTATTTGAACACCAGACACGCTTTCTGCCTCATCTACAGCCTGTTGAATAGATTGAATGGTTTGTGTAATGTTGCTAACCACACCACGTTTTACACCTAAACTTTTGGCTTTTCCTATGCCAATTACTTCAATTTTGCCATATTCGTTTTTACGACCAATCATGGCAACAATTTTGGTAGTACCAATATCTAAACCTACAGCTATTTTATTGTCTTCCATCTTAGTTTATTTAGTGCACACAACTTGGTTGTGATATTTTACATTTATGGTTTTATAATTTTGAATTGTTTTGTCTTCAAAAGTTTTGTTATAAAACGCTTTTAATTTTTTAAATTTTACATCAACTTCGGTTAGTTTACCAAAATTGATTTTATAGTTACCGCTTCTAACGGAAAATTCATATTCGTTATTTTTAAACCTCTCTATGCCAACAACTTCTTTTTGAAGAAAACTATCGGCTAAAATAGTATTTATTAATGGCAAAACTTCATTCAAATCTTTATCGTTATCAACACCTAAAACCAATACAACTCTTGCTGAGTAGTTGCTAGACAAGGGTATTTTTACACCTTCTTTATCCACATAATAAGAATTGTTTTTTCCAACAATTCTTGCTATTGGCGTACGCTGTTTTAAGACTGCTTTTAATACACCGTTAATGGATAGAAAAACAGATGCTTTTTCTACATAAGGGTTTTGAATTACATTATTTTCTAAACTGTTTAAATTTATCACAGATTTTGCTTTGTTTTTAATACTATCTCCTTTTTGTATTAACAATTTATTAACCATTTGATGAGTTAAAAAATTGTTGGCGCCATTTTCAAACTCAACAATAATTTCTTTTACTTTTCTATTTTCATTTTTTTTTGATGAAAAACTATATAAAACTCCTAAGCCTAGCATCAACATAATAAATAATAGATATTTTACCAACCTTTTAAACATCATTTTTTTGTTGTTTTAAAAATTGATTTGTTACTTCATCTACAAGCACCCCAATATCACCTGCACCTAACATTACAACTACCTTTGCTTGTGAATTTTGAATGTCTTTTATCAATTGATTTTTTTGTGTTAATTTTTTTTGATGATGCATTATTTTACTAAATAACCATTCAGAAGTTATGCCTGGTATTGGTTGTTCTCTTGCAGGATAAATATCTAGCAACAAAATCTCATCAAATTTTGATAACGCATATGCAAAATCATTACTAAAATCTCTTGTTCTTGAAAACAAATGCGGCTGAAAAACTACTAATACTTTTTCATTTGGATACATTTCTCTAATAGCGTTTTCTACTGCTTTGATTTCTGTTGGATGATGTGCGTAATCATCAATCAACACAAAATCATCCGTTTTAATTTTATAGGAAAACCTGCGCTTTACACCTTTAAAAGTAGCTAAACGTTCTTTGACATTGTTTAAAGAAACACCATACACATCTGCCATAGCCAAAGCTGCTAAAGCATTCATAACATTATGCTTGCCTGGTAGATGAAAATGAACATCACTAATAATTTGTGATGGGGTTTGTACATCAAAAATATAGTTGCCATTTTCTATTTTTAAATTAAAAGCTTTGTAATCTGCATCTTCATTAATGGCATATGTCAATCCTTTTAAAGGCAACCCTTTAGCTATAATTAAGGTATTTGATACTTTTTGTGCAAAAGTAAAAAAAGACTCTTCTAATGCTGCTTTTTCTCCATAAATATCTAAATGATCTGCATCCATAGAAGTTATGCACGCAATATCTGGACTCAATTTTAAGAAAGATCTGTCGAACTCATCAGCCTCTACCACCGTAATTTTACCTTCTCCTAAAATTAAGTTTGAATTGTAGTTTTCTGCAATTCCGCCCAGAAAAGAAGTTGCTTTTTCTGGTTGCATAATATGCCCTAAAATTGACGATGTTGTGGTTTTACCATGCGTACCAGCTACTGCTAAGCAAAACGTAGATTTTGTTATTTCGCCTAGAATTTCAGATCGCTTTAACACCTTAAAACCGTTATCTAAGAAGTAGTGAAGTTGCGTATGATTTTCTGGAACAGCTGGGGTAAATACTACCAATGTTTTTTCCTTGTCTAAAAAAGAAATTGGTATGTGTTGTAATGTATCTTCAAAATGAATTTGAACACCTAACTCTCTTAAATTTGAAGTAATTTGAGAAGGTGTTTTATCATAACCAGCCACATTTTTTCCATTGGTGGCAAAATAACGCGCAATTGCGCTCATTCCTATGCCTCCAATACCAATAAAATATATAAAATTCCAAGCCCATCCTAAATCCTTCCCAGAGGGAAGGACTTTTTGAAGTACCTTTTTATTTGATTTATTTTTTATTGAATTACTCATTTTAATTTCTAATACAAATTTTGTTTCCAAATTTATAGCTCCTTCCCTTTGGGAAGGTTGGAATGGGCTAATAATTTTTCTACTTCGTTTACAATATTTGTGGTTGCACTTGGTAAGGCTAGCTCGTGTATATTTTCTGATAAATGCTCTTGCTTTCCTTTGTCTTTTAGTAAGGTTTCAAAAACAATGGGGAAGGTATCTAACTCTTTTTCTGGCAATAAAATTGCCCCATGCTGTTTTACAACAGATTTTGCATTTTTTGTTTGATGATCTTCAGCTACATTAGGTGATGGAATAAATATTACAGGTTTACCCACAATGCAGAGTTCAGAAACAGAACTTGCTCCAGATCTAGAGATAATAAAATCTGTAGCAGCATACGCCAAATCCATTTTATTAATGAACTGATGTACTTGAACATCTTCTAAATCATTGTACTTTTTATATTCATCGAAATAAAACTTTCCGCATTGCCAAATTACTTGAACATCTTGTTGTTTGAAAAAGTCTAAATTGTTTGCTATCAATTGATTTATTTTTCTAGCTCCTAAGCTACCCCCTAAAACTAAAATTGTTTTTTTAGTTTTATTTAATTTAAAGAATGTTTTTCCTTCATCTACCTTATTATAAATTCTCAATAAATCTTGGCGAACTGGGTTTCCTGTTTTTACGATTTTATCAGCAGGAAAAAATCGTTCTAAATTATCATAAGCCACACAAATTTTAGTTGCGCTTTTACCCAACAATTTATTGGTAATACCTGGATAAGAATTCTGTTCTTGAATTAACGTTGGTATTTTATTTCGATTTGCCATGATTAATGCAGGTCCACTTGCAAAACCACCTGTACCTATAGCAATATCTGGTTGAAATTGTTTGATAATTGCGTTAGATTTCCATAGGCTACATATCAATTTAATTGGGAATAATAAATTATCTAATGTAAATTTTCTTTGAATTCCTGCAATCCACAGTCCTTTTATTTGATAACCCGCTTGAGGTACTTTTTCCATTTCCATTTTATCTTTTGCACCTACAAATAGAAAATTAGCATCTGGATAGCGCATTTTTATCTCGTTTGCAATTGCAATTGCCGGATAAATATGGCCTCCAGTTCCACCACCTGATATGAGTATATTATAAGGTTTCATGCAAAATATCTAAAGGGTTATCATCTAAAATATCTTCTTCTGTTTCTTGTGTAGATGCACTTACACTCAAAATCATTCCTAGTGCAAAACAAGTCATCCAAATAGAGGTACCTCCGCTACTTAGTAGTGGCAATGTTTGCCCTGTAACAGGAAACAAATTGGTAGCTACTGCCATATTTATGATTGCTTGAAATATAATTGGCAAACCTGCACCTACTACTAATAATGTACCAAAAATTGTAGTTGTTTTTTTTATGACTATAAAAAATCTAAACAACAAAAGAAAGTAAATTAAAATGACAGTTAAACCACCTAATAAACCAAATTCTTCTACAATTATGGCATAAATAAAATCTGACTCTGATGCGTACAAGAAATTTTTTTGAACACTTTTTCCTGGCCCTACACCAACAACGCCACCTGTTGCAATTGCAATTTTGGCTTTTTGAACTTGATAATTTTCTGTATTTTTTGTTTTTCCTGTGCCCTCTGTTTGACCTTCTTCAACTTCATCTGAAGGAAAAAAATTGGTAATTCTACTTTCCCAAGTTTGCACTCTATTTGGCATTGCATCTGGAAAAGCTTTCGCAATTAATATGAAAATTGATAAAGCTATAATTCCTGCACCTAAGATAAAAGCTAAATATTTTACAGGGTACCCTCCAATAAAAGAAACCGTTAAAATCATTGCAAAAATAATAGCTGTTGTAGAAAAGTTTGCTGGTAAAATCAACATTAAAATAATTGAAACTGGCAACCACAACTGCCAAATACTCTCTTTAAATTTTATTTGCTTCTCCTTATTTTTTGCTAAATATCTTGCCACATATACCATTAATACTAAACCTGCTAAAGTTGATGTTTGAAAACCTACACCTGCCACTTCAATCCATCTACTTGCATTTGCACCTTCTTTTATAGTGCCTTGCATTAAGGTAAAAATCAATAAAACAATAACTACAGGAAGCATTAGTACAGAACCTCCAGAAAAATATCGGTATGGAACTTTATGTACCCCATAAATAATACCAAATCCCATAAAGAGTAAAACAAAATGTTTCATTAAATGAGTAAACGCTGAGCTTAAACCGGTAACATATAAAATATTTGTTTTTGCACTATATACAGGCATAAATGAAGATATTGCCAAAATGGCTACAAGAGCCCAAATAGCTTTATCTCCTTTAATATGTCTAAAAATAGTTTTCATAAGCCTTACTTAATTTCTCTAAAAAAGAGCATTACTGTTGTTTTATCTATATTTTAATCGTTATTTTAATCATTAATTTTAATGAGACTTTCCAATTAACTTACTGCAAAATCATTGAGAAAAGCTTTATAGATTTCGTACTGCATTTTTAAATTGACGACCTCTATCTTCATAACTTTCAAACAAATCGAAACTTGCGCAAGCAGGTGATAATAAAACAGCATCTCCTCTTTCTGCTAATTTGTGAGCAACCTTAACAGCTTCTTCTGCCCCAGCAGTTTCCACAATCATATCAATAACATTGCTAAACGTATTTTTTATTTTTTGGTTATCTACACCTAAACACACAATAGCTTTTACCTTTTCTCTTACTAAAGGCAGTAAATCTGTGTAATCATTTCCTTTATCTACACCACCAACAATCCAAATAGTTTGTTTGTCCATACACTCTAAAGCGTAAAAAGTTGCATTTACGTTTGTGGCCTTAGAATCGTTAATATATTCTACATCTTTTACTTTAGCTACATTTTCTAATCGGTGTTCAGCACCTTCAAAAGTTGCCATACTTTCTTTGATAAACTCTTTTCTAACACCTAATAATTGCGCAGCCATTGCAGCAGCCATAACGTTTTTTGTATTGTGTTTTCCTTTTATTGATAAGGTTGATATTGGCATATGTATTTGTTCTTTATTTATGTTGATTATAATATTATTTTCTTTGATGTACGCACCGTATTTCAATTCTTTTTCGATTGAAAACGGAACTAATTTTGCTTGTATTTTATTTTTTGTTATCCAACTATTAATCACTTCGTCATCTGCATCATAAATGAAATAATCGGTTGGTTGTTGATTTTTTGTAATTCTAAATTTTGAGTTGATATAATTTTCGAACTTATAATCATATCTATCTAAATGATCTGGAGAAATGTTTGTTAAAATGGCAATATGTGGATTGAAATTCTCAATGCCATCTAACTGAAAACTACTGATTTCCAACACATAATTTTTATAATTATGTTCAGCAACTTGTTTTGCAAAACTTTCTCCAATATTTCCTGCCACCCCCACATGTAATCCTGCATTTTGCAAAATATGATGCGTTATTAATGTTGTTGTTGTTTTTCCGTTTGAACCTGTAATTCCAACAACAGTTGCATCAGTAAACTGAGCTGCAAATTCAATTTCAGAAATCACTGGAATTGATTTTTCTATTAACTTTTGAACTAAAGCAACTTTATCTGGAATACCAGGACTTTTCATTACCACATTAGCATTTAATATTTTACTTTCTGTATGTTGATTTTCCTCAAAATCTATTTCGTTATGTAAAAGAACTTCTTTATATTTTTTTGATATTTCACCCTTATCTGACACAAAAACCTTATATCCTTTTTGTTTACCCAAGATTGCTGTACCAACTCCACTTTCTCCTGCTCCAAGAATCACAAGAAAAGCCCCCTTTCCCCCAAAGGGGGTAAAAATGTTAGCTTCTTTTGTTGTTCTCTTACTCAATTTTCTTTAATTTTTATTTCTTTATCCTTTATCCTCAAACTTGCTAGTTCCTTCCCTTTGGGAAGGTTGGGATGGGCTTTTACCTCAACTTTAATGTCACAATTGTAAAAACGGCTAACAGAATTCCTACAACCCAAAAACGGACAACAATTTTACTTTCGTGATAATTTAACTTCTGATAATGGTGATGCAAAGGGGCCATTTTAAAAATCCTTCGTCCTTCTCCAAATTTCTTTTTGGTATATTTAAACCAAGAAACTTGCATGATTACAGAAAGGTTTTCTACTACAAAAATCCCTGCTAAAATGGGTAGTAATAATTCTTTACGAATCGAAATTGCAATTACTGCTATAATTCCGCCAATGGTTAAACTCCCAGTATCTCCCATAAAAACCTGTGCTGGATACGTATTGTACCATAAAAAACCAATTAACGCACCTGCAAAAGCTAAAATAAAAACTGTCATTTCACCAGAATTTGGGATGTACATCACATCTAAATAATCGGCAAAAATGATGTTACCTGAAACCCATGCAAAAGCCGCTAATGTAACTACTATAATTGCAGATGAACCCGCTGCCAAACCATCTATACCATCAGTAAGATTTGCACCATTAGAAATACCTGTTACAATAAATACTGTAATGAATATAAAAATTATCCAACCATATTTTTCGTATCCATCACCTAAAAAACTTAGCGGTTTTGCATAATCTAACTCATTATCTTTAAAAAAAGGTACTGTTGTTTTTGTTGATTTATGGGCATCTCCAAACACTTTTCGTTTACCATTTTCTTGTATTACTTGTTGCTCTTTTGGCAGTTGTTCTTTAATAGTAACCCCATCATTAAAATAAAGCATAGAACCAACAATAACACCTAAACCAACTTGCCCAAGAACTTTAAATTTACCTTTTAGGCCTTCTTTATCTTTTTTAAATACTTTTATATAATCGTCTAAAAAACCAATTAAGCCCATCCAAACTGTGGTAATGATTAAAATTACGATGTAGACATTATCTAATTTTGTTAGTAAAAAAACCGGTATTAAGGTTGCAAAAATGATAATTACACCACCCATTGTTGGTGTGCCTGATTTTTGTTTTTGTCCCTCTAAACCCAAATCTCTTACAGTTTCGCCTACTTGTTGTTTTCTTAAATAATTAATAATTCTTTTTCCGTAAATTGCAGAAATCAAAAGCGACAAAATAAATGCTGCTGCTGCTCTAAATGTGATAAATTGAAACACACTAGCACCAGGAACACTAAATTGACTTTCTAAATATTCAAATAAATAATACAGCATTTTAATTGTTTTTTAGTTGATTGAAACAATACATTACTTCCTCTAAATCATCAAAATGAGATCGAACTCCATTTATTTCTTGATAATTTTCGTGTCCTTTTCCTGCAATTAAAATGATATCTCCAGTTTTTGATAGCTTACATGCGGTTCTTATTGCCTGTTTTCTATCTAAAATCGTTAATGTTTTTTTATAATTTTCTGGCGAAACCCCAGCTTCCATGTCCTCTAAAATAGTTTGAGGATTTTCGGTTCTTGGATTGTCTGACGTAAAAATGGCTTGGTTGCTTAATTGCGATGCAATATTTGCCATTTTTGGTCTTTTTGTTTTGTCTCTATCACCTCCACAACCTACAACTGTAATTACATTTTCGTTGTTGGTTCTAATATCGTTAATGGTTTCTAATACATTTTTCAAAGCATCTGGAGTATGAGCATAATCTACAATTGCAGTAATTCCATCATCAGAAATAGTGTACTGAAAACGCCCACTAACACTCTCTAACTGACTTACAATGGTTAAAATTTCTAATTTATCTAAACCTAATAACTCTGCAGTTGCAATAATTGCAGTGAGGTTGTAGATATTAAAAACACCAATTAATTTAGTCCAAACTTCAGTTCCATCCATAGAAATTAAAGTGCCAGAAAGTTGTTTTTCTAAAATTCTAGTTTTGTAATCTGCAAGTGTTTTTAAAGCATAACTGTATTTTTTTGCTTTGGTGTTTTGCAACATAAAGTTGCCATTTTTATCGTCGATATTTGTTAATGCAAAAGCCGATTTTGGCAACCCATCAAAAAATTGTTTTTTTACATTTCTGTACTCAGCAAAAGTTGCATGATAATCTAAATGATCGTGAGATAAGTTTGTAAAAATTCCGCCAGCAAACGTTAAACCTTCTGTTCTTTTTTGATGAATTCCGTGCGAACTCACTTCCATAAAACAATACTCAACACCAGCCTCTAACATCTTGTCTAAATACTGATTAATTGTAATTGAATCTGGAGTGGTATGTGTAGCTTTAAATTCGGTTTCATCAACCAAAATTTTTACGGTTGATAATAAACCTACTTTATAACCTGCTTTGTAAAATAATTGATACAATAAAGAAGCAATTGTAGTTTTACCATTTGTACCTGTTACCCCAACAACTTGAAATTTTGTGGAAGGATTATCATAAAAATTAGAAGCCATAATTGCCAAAGCAACATTTGCATCATCAACCTGAACATAAGTGATTCCTTCTTTTTTATCCGAAGGAAAATCTTCGCAAACCACAGCTGTAGCACCTAGAGCAATTGCTTTATCAATATATAAATGACCATCTACTTGCACGCCTTTTTGAGCCACAAATACATCATTCTTTTCAATTTTTCTAGAATCGAAAACAATCTGATTTACATCAATATTGGTAATACCAAACACTTGTTTGATAGCAACCTTATATAATATGTCTTGTAAATTTTTCAGTTTATGATAATTTTAAAATAATGGTACTTCCTTTTACGAGTTTTTGGCCCTTTTTAATCGACTGGTTTTTTACTTTTCCAACACCAGAAAATTGAACTTTTAAACCTATACTTTCTAACATAGACACTGCATCCATGCCATCCATGCCTTTTACGTTCGGTACTTTGGTATATTCTTTATTGATGATTTTATTATAACTATTGTATTGATTTTCTATCGTAGCAAATTCTATTTTATCTTCTACAGACTGATTATCAATAGGCGTAGTTGTATAAATTTTCTGTGCAATTTCTTTAAAAATAGGAGCTGCTACAGTTGCTCCATAATATCCTTTCTTTTTATCAGGATCATGAACCACCACAATACAAGAATATTTAGGTTTATCTGCAGGAAAAAAGCCTACAAAAGAAGCAACATATCTTTTTGTAGAATAATAACCACCTTCCCATTCTCCTTTGCTATTTTTAGTTCTAGGAATGTATTTTTTGGCAGTTCCTGTTTTACCAGCCATTGAAAAATTGGATGAATAAATATTATCTGCAGTACCTTTTATAACCACATTTTCCATCACTTTTTTAATTTTTTTCAATGTTTCTTTGGATGCAATTTGTGGATTAACAATCTCCGTTTCAAAAACTTTTTCTGCTTTATCTTCCCTTCTTAATTCTTTTACAAAACGCGGTTTTACCATAACTCCATTATTGGCAACAGCATTATAAAACATGAGTGTTTGCATTGGCGTTACAGAAATTCCATATCCCCAAGACATCCATTCTAAAGAAATTTTACTCCAACTTTTGTCTGATGGTTTTGGTACATAAGGTTTTCCTTCTCCTTTAATTTGAAAACCTATTGGTTTTGTAAAACCATAATCTTCTATTTTTGAAATAAATTTTTCTGGTTGATGATCGTAATGCTTTTTTATCAACTTAACAATACCAACATTTGATGAAACTTCAAAAACACGCGCTGCGGAAATTTTACCATAACCACCTCTTCTAGAATCTTCTACTTTTCTATTATGGATGTAAATTTTTCCTTTTTCGGTATCAACTACTGTTGATGTATCAATTACTTTATCATCTAAAGCCGCCATTAAACTGGCTAGTTTAAATGTAGAACCAGGCTCATGACTTTCCCAAACTGCATAATTTCTTTTTTCGTAATACTTTCCTTTTGATGTTCTTCCTAGATTAGAAATTGCTTTAATTTCTCCTGTAGCAGTTTCCATAACTACTGCACAACCATGATCTGCCTCAAAATTTTCTAATTGACGTAATAACGCATGATGTGTAATATCTTGTATATTTACATCTATAGTTGTAATAATATCATGACCATCTACAGGTTCTTTTTCATTTACATCAGAAATTGGTTTCCATTGATTTTTAGCAATTTTTTGTTTCCAGCGCAAACCATCTTCTCCTTGCATAAAATCTGCAAAAGCACCTTCTATACCTGCTTCTCCTCTAAAATCATCATAACCAATTGTACGTTCTGCAATTTTACCAATTGGATGTGCACGAACTGTTTTATGCTCTGCTATAAAACCACCTCCATAAACCCCTAGTTTAAAGATTGGAAATGTTTTCATTTTTAGATA
This sequence comes from Polaribacter litoreus, assembly GCF_054584775.1. Taxonomy (NCBI): domain Bacteria; kingdom Pseudomonadati; phylum Bacteroidota; class Flavobacteriia; order Flavobacteriales; family Flavobacteriaceae; genus Polaribacter; species Polaribacter litoreus. The sequence goes on from NZ_JBTLRD010000007.1 coordinate 33,476, forward strand.
ATCGCTATAACCAACATCTTTTGCAATTAATAAGTATCTATTATTACGCCTTTTTGCTGTTCTTAATTTCTTTTGATAATAATTGGCAGACTTGCCCAACATTTTAGACAGCTCTCTACATAAAGCAGCGATATCTTTTTCAAAATCTTTGTGTCTTGCAGCTGCAATAACATCCATTCTTATGGTATATTTAGACATTGATGTAGCTAATAAATTACCATCAGCACCATATACATTACCTTTATTTGCTTTAATGGTAAACTGTTTTAAGGTTAGCTCAGTTGCCAGTTTCTTATATTTTTCTCCCTGAACGTACTGAATATTAACCACACGAAAAATTATTGCAAACAAAATGAGCGTCATAAAAGAAGCCACTATGTAGAATTTAGTAAGTATGCTTTTTTTGTGAGTTGCCAATTTTATTAGTCTTTAATCGTTACTTTTATTTTTTTTGGAGGAGTTTTTGACGGCTTTAACCCTCTTGCCTTTGCTTTTTCTCTTATGCTAGATTCCATTTTTAAACGCATTAAAATGGTTCCTGTATCTACATATTCTGCTCTTAATTCTCGTTTCTTTTTATTTAATGCAGATATTTCAAAAACCTTTTTCTCTGCACTGTGCGAACTATAAATCATAATCAACATTAACAACACCACAAAAATGATAATTCGCCAATTTTTAAAAGCAGACTCATCTGTAAGGAAACTTCCTCTTAGAAAATCGTAAACTCCTTTTTTAACCTTTGCCATTTTAATTCTTTAAAGTTGCAATTCTTAATTTTGCACTTCTTGCTCTGTTATTAATTTTGATTTCTTCTGGTTTCGGAATAATTAATTTTCCTATTTTTTTTAAAGGTTCATTCGAATTTCCAAAAACATCTTTTTCTGGTTCACCCTCAAACAACCCTGTTCTTATAAACCTTTTTACCAACCGATCTTCTAGAGAGTGATAAGAAATTACACTTAACCTACCCTCACTATTTAATAGATTTGGAGTTTGCTCTAAAAACTCTTTTAAAACCTCTAATTCTTCATTTACTTCAATTCTGATGGCCTGAAAAATCTGAGCCAATATTTTATGTTCTTTTGCTTTTGGCAAAACTGTTCTTAAAGCATCTTTTAATTGAAAACTGGTTTCAATTTTTTTACTACCTCTCGCATGAACTATAAGTCTTGCTATCTTTCTAGAATTTCTTAACTCGCCATAAGCAAATAAAATACTCGCCAATTGTTCTTCAGAATAATTGTTGATAATTTCTTTGGCCGATTTTTTAGATTTTTGATTCATTCGCATATCTAAATCACCTTCAAATCGTGTTGAAAAACCTCTTTCTGCTTCATCAAATTGATGAGAAGAAACCCCTAAATCTGCTAAAATACCATCAACTTTTCTTACTCCATGGAATCTTAAAAACCTTGAGATGTATCTAAAATTTTCAGGAATTAATGTAAAACGATTATCATCAATTGCATTTGCTAACGCATCAGGATCTTGATCAAATGCATACAATTTTCCGTTTTTGCCAAGTCTACTCAAAATTTCTTTAGAATGACCTCCACCACCAAAAGTAACATCAACATAAACACCCTCTTTTTTAATAGCTAAGGCATCTACACTTTCTTTTAACAAAACAGCATTGTGATAACTACTCATCTTCCTTCATTTTTAATTCTCCATCTACCATAACTTTTTGTACTAGCTTTGCAAAATTTTCTTTTTCGCTTTCTAGTTTCTTTTGATAATCTTCACTATTCCAAATCTCGATTCTATCGATAGAAGATATCATTGTAATTTCTTTTTTAATATTTGCGTGATTGCATAAATTTTTTGCAATTAAAAATCTACCTGTACCATCTAATTCAATTAACTTTACACCTGCAGAAAACCTTCTAATGAAATCATTTGTTTCTTTATCGAATCTATTTTTTGTAGCAACCTTAGACATGGTTGCATTCCAAGTTTGCATAGGATACAACTCTAAACAACGCTCATATATAGACTCTTTTAACACAAAACCTTCCTCTAAAACTGACGCAAGTTGCTTTTTGAAAGCCGACGGAAACATCACCCTTCCTTTAGCATCTACTTTACAATTATATTCGCCAATGAGGTTTATCACTTAAAAACATTAAATTATAGTTCAAAAATATATAAAAAATACCACTTCTTACCACTTTTTACCACTTTGTTAATAAAAACAGAGCTAGAGCTCTACAACCCTAACAAACATACCTGTTAATAAGTGTAATTGACTGATAAAGAATTGAGTTTGTATGTTATAAAAAAGAACTACATTTGCGTTTAGTGAATTCAAACAAAAATCAATGACTGACAAGTTAAAAACTGAAGGAAAGTTTACATATGCAGAAGCTGGAGAAGGACCTGCAATCATTGTTTTACACGGTTTAATGGGTGCTTTAAGTAATTTTGGTCCTACTTTTGATCATTTTTCAAAAAATGGTTATAAAATATTGATTCCTGAATTACCTTTGTATACGCTTCCACTTATAAAAACAAACGTTAAGAACTTAGCAAAGTATTTAAAAGAATTCTTAGAATATAAAAAACTAGACAATGTAATTCTTTTAGGAAACTCTCTTGGAGGCCACATTGCGCTTTACTTTACCAAGCACTACCCCGAAAAAGTGGGTGGACTTGTGTTAACAGGAAGCTCTGGTTTGTATGAAAATGCAATGGGAGATAGTTTTCCGAAAAGAGGAAACTACGAATTTATAGAGCAAAAAGCGAAAGATGTTTTTTATGATCCTGCTATAGCAACTAAAGAATTAGTAGATGATGTATATGCTACTGTTAACGACAGAATAAAAGCATTAAAAACCATTTCTATTGCAAAAAGCGCTATTAGACATAATATGGCCAATGATTTGCCAAACATGCAACAACCAACCTGTTTAATTTGGGGAAAACAAGATGGAGTTACGCCTCCTGAAGTTGCTCACGATTTTCATAAATTGTTACCAAATTCAGACTTGTTTTGGATTGATAAATGTGGACATGCTGCAATGATGGAAAGACCTGAAGAATTTAATCAGATTTTGGGTGATTGGTTAAAATCGACAAAATTCTAAACATTTTACGTTGTGAAAATTAAAACTGCTGAATTTGTAATGAGTAACAGCAATGTTATTAATGCACCTAAAGAAAGGCTACCAGAATATGCTTTTATTGGGCGTTCTAACGTTGGTAAATCTTCATTAATAAATATGTTAATGGAGCGTAAAGCGCTTGCAAAAACTTCTGGAAAACCTGGTAAAACACAATTAATTAATCATTTTAAAATTAATGACGAATGGTTTTTGGTAGATTTACCTGGCTATGGTTATGCACAAGTTTCTAAGAAAAAAAGAGTTATTTTTCAGTACTTTATAGAAAACTACTTTAAAGAAAGAGAACAATTAGTTTGTACTTTTGTTTTGATTGATTCTAGACACGATCCTCAAAAAATTGATTTAGATTTTATGCGCTTTTTAGGCGAAAATCAAATTCCTTTTTGCTTGGTTTTTACAAAAGCAGATAAATTGCCAAGCTCTAAATTAAATAAGCAAATTACATCTTACAAGAAAAAATTATTACAACACTGGGAAACTGTGCCAACTTCTTTTTTAACCTCTTCTACTTCTGGTTTAGGGCGTAAAGAATTTTTAGAATTTATAGATGGTGTAAACAAAGATGTAGCCAAAGATTTTAAATAATCAATCATGCATTCTCATAAAGGCAACTTACAAGTTTTGTTTGAAGACAATCATATTATTATTGTTAACAAACGTTCTGGAGATATTACCCAAGGTGATAAAACTGGCGATAAACCTTTAAGTGATGTTGTAAAGGAATACATTAAAGAAAAATACAACAAAGCTGGTAATGTTTTTTTAGGTGTTGTGCATCGTTTAGACAGACCTACTTCTGGCGTAATTATTTTTGCAAGAACTTCTAAAGCTTTAGAGCGCTTAAACAAAATGTTGCGCGATAAAAAAATCAACAAAACTTATTGGGCAGTTGTTAAAAATCATCCGAAGAAAGAAAAAGACACGCTTATTAATTTCTTAAAAAAGAATCCTAAGAACAACAAATCTTCTGTTTTTAACAAAGAAATTGCAGGATCTAAAAGAGCGGTTTTACATTATACTATTCTTAAAAAACTAGATAACTATGCTTTGCTAGAAATTGATTTAGAAACAGGTAGACATCATCAAATTAGAGCACAATTATCTGCTATTGGTTTTCCTATTAAAGGCGATTTAAAATACGGCTTTAACAGAAGCAATAAAGATGGTAGCATACATTTACATGCCAGAAAAATAGAATTTGTTCACCCAGTTTCTAAAGAACAGATTTCGATAATTGCACCAACACCAAATGAAGTAATTTGGAATGCTTGCCATTAAACTTAATTCTTGGGTTTTAGAATCAAAATATTCTCACTTTTTTTAATTTCAGCCTCATTTAGTTTCATTTTTTCAAATTTACCATCAACATATTTTTCTGCTTGATCTTTATAATAATCGCTAAAAATATTACCAGATTGACCAGTTGGAACAATACCTAAACTATTTTCTACATCAGAAAAATCGATAACTCTTCTAGAAGATGGCCCAGCTGTAATTTTATAAACACCAGTACTATCTAACTTAAAAATCTGGTTGTTAATCACCTCATTACCACCAACTGTTTTAAAAGGACCAACATTAAAAATTTTACGTAAAAGTCCGCCAGCTTTCCCAATTGCGTGTTCGTGTTCTACAGAAATTACTCTTTCCCAAAACCAACTTTCTACATTTTCTCCCAATTGATTTTGTAGAAAAGCAATCGCATTTTTATACGATTTTGTAATAATTTCTTCTTTTGTTTCTACTTTATTTTTTGTTGATAAATCATCCCACCAAACAGAATTTTCTCTAGCAATTTGATTTGGCAAAACTTGGTCTTGAAGTTGCGAATTTATAAATAAATCAAAACCATCACCTAATTCATCTTTATAAGTATTTTGTAAAAACTCAAACAAAAATCGATTGTAAATTGTAGGTGCAATTGATGATTTCAAATAAGCTCCTTCCCACTTTTCTAAAATTGAAAATGCTTGTTTTTCAGAAGGACCTAATTTATTTTTTGCTACATATTTTAACAAATCTCTGGCAATTTTATGATCTACAGAAGAAGTAACATCATACAACATTTCTGCAACATCTTGTTTTGTAAAATCGTTTTTAGCTTCTAAAAGGGTAACAATTCTTTTGGATCTATTTTCTGGTTGATAATAACCAGGATATAATTTTCCTCTTACAGAATCTGGTTGATGATTGGCAGAATACACATAATTATTTTTCGGATTTATAGATTTTGGATTTTCATTAAAATCTAAATATTCAGTAATTTCATCATTTCCAGAAGCACCATCTAAAAAGATTTTAGAAGATAAACTGTCTCTTAATTGATACAATTTTGCAGAGGCAAACCAAGCAATATTATCATCAGCATCACCATACATAACATTTAAACCAGGTGCATGAATTTTAGCAACAGATTTTTTAAAATCAGCCAAAGAATTAGCGTGAGAAATTCCGTGAGAAACATCCAACATTTCATTTTTTAATTGCGTATAAATCCAATGCATTGCAATAGGCATTTCATCATTTAAATGCGAAATAATTCCGTTCATAATTGGTCCATGATCAGAAACTTTTACTTGAAAAGTAGTGTCTACATCACCTTTAACCTTAATTGTTTTTGTTCTTAATTCGTAATTTTTATAACCATTAACTGTTTTATAAGCAGTATTTTTTTCTGGATGATTTTCTTCGATATAAAAATTTAAATCGTCGTTAGCCAACATTGTTAAACCATATGCATAATCTTTATTATGACCCAATAATGGAAAAGGCATTAAGGCAATATTAAATCCGTACATCTCAAAATCTGGAGTTTTAATATGGTTCTGATACCAAACAGAAGGTTGCGAATAGCCAATATGTGGATCGTTTGCAAAAATCACTTTTCCGTTTTTGGTTTTATCTGCACCAATTACCCAAGAATTACTACCAATTAAAGGTGAAACTGGCATATTATCCATAATTGCACTTACACTTTTAGAAAATTTTGCGTTTATTTTTGAAACGCTATCCATTTTATTGATGAGCAAATTTTTAGAGTAAGCACCTAAAACTTCATCTAAATAAGGTTTCCCTAATTTCTCTTTTATTTCGGTTAATAGTGGATCTGTTTTATGAGCCACAGCAAAACTAAAAGACATATAACCAAACACATTATAGATGTCTTTTATGGTATATTTTTCTTTTGCTATCCCTAGTAACCTAAATTCCAAAGGAGTTTCCCCTTCCTCAATGAATTGATTAATTCCATCTAAATATGCTTGAGACAAAACATAAGATTGATCATTTTTATCTAAACTAGCCATTGTTTTATCAGCAGATTCTTCTATACCCAAACCAGAAAAAAACACATCTGTGCTTACTAAATCTTTTCCAAAAATTTCTGACAATCTTCCAGGAGCAATTCTTCTGATGAGTTCCATTTGCCACAATCTATCTTGCGCATGTACATAACCCAAAGCCAAATAAGCATCTTTTTGATTGTAAGCATTAATGTGAGGCACACCAATTTCATCAAAATATACAGTAACTTCATCAGATAAATTAGAAAGCTCTAAATTTCCTGTATATTTAGGCTGATTGAATTTTGAATATCCAAAAACCACAATCGCGATTAGAATAATGAAAACAACAACTATTTTTAGAATATTTTTTATAAATTTCATATGAAAACATTTGATCATATCAAAGATAAAGGATTTAAATTGTATTTTTGAAGTATAAATTTATGGAGGTTTTATGAAAAAAATTCAAATGGTTGATTTGCAAAGTCAATATCAACAAATTAAAGAAACTGTAGACACTTCAATTCAGGAAGTTTTAAACTCATCAGCATATATAAATGGTCCTTTAGTAAAAGAATTTCAACAAGATTTAGAAGAATATTTAGGCGTAAAACACGTAATTCCTTGCGCAAACGGAACAGATGCCTTGCAAATTGCAATGATGGGTTTAGGTTTAGAACAAGGTGATGAAGTAATTACAGCAGATTTTACTTTTGCTGCAACTGTAGAAGTCATTGCACTTTTAAAATTAACTCCTGTTTTGGTTGATGTAGAAGAAGATACTTTTAATATTGATATAGACGCATTAAAAAAAGCAATTACACCAAAAACCAAAGCCATTGTACCTGTTCATTTATTTGGACAAGTAGCCAATATGGATGCCGTTTTAGAAATAGCAAAAGCACATAATTTATTTGTAATTGAAGATAATGCACAAGCAATTGGTGCTAATTATACTTTTAAAGACGGTTCGCAAAAAAAAGCAGGAACTATTGGTAATGTGGGTACAACTTCTTTTTTTCCATCAAAAAACTTAGGTTGTTATGGAGATGGAGGTGCTATTTTTACAAATGATGATGAATTGGCACACACCATTCGTGGAATTGTAAATCACGGAATGTACGAAAGATATTATCATGATGTGGTTGGTGTAAACTCTAGATTAGATTCTGTACAAGCAGCTGTATTAAAAGCAAAATTACCAAAGCTAGATAGTTATTGTAATGCTCGTAGAAATGCAGCTCGTTTTTATAATATTGCTTTTGCCAATCATCCAAACATTATTACACCAACTGTAAAATCTAACAAAACAGCGCATTGTAATTCTATTTGCGATGTTTGCGACTGCCACGTATATCATCAATATACACTACAAATTACAAACGGAAAAAGAGATGAATTGCACAAGCATTTGCTAGCAGAGGGCGTACCTAATGCAATTTATTATCCTGTAGCTTTACATTCGCAAAAAGCGTATCAAGATGAAAGGTATAAAGAAGAAGATTTTCCTGTAACTAACAAATTAATAAAAACAGTGATCTCTTTACCTATGCACACAGAATTAGATGAAGAACAACTCACTTTTATTACAGAAACAATCATCAACTTTTTAAAATAATTAACCCTAAAACAATTAAACAAATGAAAAGAATATTAGTAACAGGAGGTCTAGGTTTTATAGGATCGCACACAGTAGTAGAATTACAAAACGAAGGTTTTGAAGTGGTAATTATAGACGATTTATCGAACACAACAATTTCTGTTTTAGATAATATTACAGCAATAACTGGTACTAAACCAGATTTTCATCAAATAGATTTACGAGTTAAAAATGATGTGAAACATTTTTTCGATACCAACAAAGTAGATGGTATTATCCATTTTGCTGCTTATAAAGCTGTTGGAGAAAGTATGGGAAAACCATTAGAATATTACGAAAATAACATTGGTAGTTTGGTATATCTTTTACAAGAAATGAGAGATCGTAATTTAGATAATTTTATCTTTTCTTCTTCTTGTACAGTTTACGGACAAGCAGATGAACTGCCAATTACAGAAAATGCACCTGTAAAAGCTGCAGAATCTGTATATGGAAATACCAAACAAATTGGCGAAGAAATTATTAGAGATGCTAGTAATGCACACAATATTAATACAATTGCATTGCGTTATTTCAATCCTGTTGGAGCACATCCTTCTGTTAAAATTGGCGAATTACCATTAGGAGTTCCTCAAAACTTAATTCCATTTATTACACAAACTGCTGCTGGAATTCGTGAGCAATTGTCTGTTTTTGGTGATGATTATCCTACTGAAGATGGAACTGCTGTTCGTGATTATATCCATGTTGTAGATTTAGCAAAGGCACACATTGCAGCTTTAACAAGATTAATCAATAAAAAGAATAAAAAAGCATTTGAGTATTTTAATATTGGTACAGGAACTGGAAGTTCTGTTTTAGAGGTAATTCAAACTTTTGAAAAAGTAAACAATTTAAAATTAAATTATAAAATTGTAGACAGACGTGAAGGTGATGTTGTTGCTGCCTATGCTGATACCACAATTGCTAATAAAGAATTAAACTGGAAAACAGAAAAAGACCTTGCAGATGCTTTAGAATCTGCTTGGAAATGGCAACTAAAACAATCTTAATTACTCAAAATCAAAACAATACACATCTTTAAGTAGGATGTATAAAACACTTATTTATGAGTTGAATAAGTATAAATTTAGATCCTACAAAACCCCGAAAACGAGTTAGAAGCTCTGCAATCGGGGTTTTTCATTTAATGTACTTTCACATAAAAAACAAGTTTTTCTACTATAAAAATCAACTAAAACCACTATCATTTATAGAAGTTACAAAATCATAAACCTCAAAAAATTATGATATGATTTTTAAAAAATGCAAAAAGTGGTAATTATCAAATTCTAAACAAATTGTTACGAATTCTCATTTGTTAATTTTTTAGATATTTAAATCCTTATTTTTGAGTTGTGCTTATAAACACCACTACTATGAAAACCAAACACATCCTTACTACTTTCGCTATTTTTGTATTGATTTTTGCTTGTAAAAAAGAAACAGTACAAACAGATAATATCTATAAATTTAAAGAATATATTAGTTATACAACTTCAGGAGTGGTTTCTATCACTGAGAGTATCAATATTAGTTTAGGAAAAGATGTGGAAGGCTGGGAGGCCAATCAAGAAATCACAGAAGATCTAATTTCCGTAAAACCTTATGTTGAAGGAAAAATAAAAGTAGTCAACAACCACGCTTTTATGTTTATTCCAGATGAAAATTTAAAAGTAGATACAGAGTACACTGTAAATGTAAAATTGGCAAATATTTATAAATCAATTCCTGATGAATTTAAAACATATACTTTCCAATTTAAAACCATCACTCCAAATTTTTCGATTCAAACAAAACCGTTACAATCGTATTCTAAAGAATATCAATATATAGAGGGGGAATTAAAATCTGCTGATGTTATTTCTTTAGAAAATGCTAAAAAAATGATGAATGCCTCTCAAAAAGGAATTCAAAAGAATATTGTTTGGAACGAATCTTATGAAGATGCAAAAGTTTTTGAATTCAAAATTGACAGCATTCAACGTTTTGAGGAGGATAGTAAATTAGTAGTAAAATGGAATGGTGATATCATAAATGCTGATAATAAAGGCGAAAATGAAATTTTAATTCCAGGTAAAAACAATTTTAAAGTGATTAGTGTTCACGTGGTAAATGCCAATGAACAATACATTTCTGTAAACTTTTCTGATGCCCTGAAAAAACAACAAAATATCAGAGGATTAGTTAATGTTCAGAACGTAAAAAATCCACGTTTTATCATCAACGGAAATCAACTAAAAGTATTTTCTGATGCTAAGTTTCAAGGGAATATTACTGTATCTGTTTTTCCAGGGATAAAAAACACCGATAATTATAGACTTAAAGAAAACGTTAAAGAGGTCATTACATTTCAGCAAAAGAAACCGCAAATTAGAGCTATTTCTAGTGGAACAATTTTACCAAATTCCAACGAATTAAAATACAATTTTGAGGCGATTAATGTAAAAGAGGTAACTGTACGAATTATCAAAATTTATGAAGAGAATGTATTGCAATTTTTACAAGAAAATAATATCAATAGTAATAATAGTTATGAGATTAAAAGGGTTGGTAGAAGAGTTGCAAAACAGCATATCACTTTAGTGGAAGATGCTGAAAATTATTATCAAAAGTGGAAAGCGTATAGCATAGATATTGCAAAAATGGTAGCTACAGAACCAGGAGCAATCTATAGAGTGGAGCTGAGTTTTAATAAAAATCAAACCCTATACAATTGTTCAGAAGAGAATTCAATATCAGAAAATTCTAACGATTTTGAAGATGAATATGACAATCTAAACGCAATAGAAGAGGAAGATGCAAGAGAAGAATTGTATTGGGATAACAAATTATATCGATATAAAAATTATAGATACAATTGGAGGCAAAGAGACAATCCTTGTAACGATGCGTATTATGATGAAGATAGAATGATCGCACAAAATTTGTTAGCTTCTAACTTGGGTATTATCGCTAAAAAAGGAACAAATAATGATTATTTCTTTGCCATTACCAACATTGTTAATACAAATACAGAAGAGGGTGCAACCGTAAAATTATATAATTTTCAGCAACAAGAAATCGCCTCAGGGAAAACAAATTCAGAAGGTATTCTAACGATTAATTCTACTAAAAATGCAGCTTTTGCAATCGCCTCAAAAGGAGAGAACAAAGGCTATATAAAATTGTTTGATGGGAATTCGCTTTCCCTAAGCAAGTTTGATGTTTCTGGTAGCAAAACTCAAAAAGGATTAAAGGGATATATCTATGGAGAACGTGGTGTTTGGAGACCTGGAGATGATATTCACTTGACGTTTTTATTGAATGATGCCGATAATAAACTACCTGAAAATCACCCTATAAAATTAGAAGTGACCAACCCAAGTGGAAAATTGATTTACAAAAAAGTAACTTCAGAAAACATTAATAATTTTTACAAATTTACGGTAACTACAAATCAAGAAGCACAAACTGGAAACTATCGTGCAAAAGTTTCTGTGGGAGGTGTAAAATTTTATAAAAATTTAAAAGTTGAAACTGTTAAGCCCAATAGACTTAAAATTAAAGTCGATTTTGACGATGAAATTCTTACTAGTGATGAAAAAATAAAAGGGACTTTAGATGTAAAATGGTTGCATGGCACACCAGCAAAAAATTTGAAGGCAGAAATTAAAGCAAAAGTTTCATCAACCAATTACAGTTTTAAAAAGTATAGAGATTACGTGTTTTCTGATCCTTCAAGAACCTTTTCAACAGAAGAAATCAACATTTTTGAAGGGAAATTAGACGAAAATGGAATTGCAAATGTAAGTAGTAATTTAAAGGTTGGGAAAAATGCTCCAGGAATGCTAAACGTACAATTCTTGGTAAGAGCTTTTGAAAATGGAGGTGATTTTTCCATAGATGCATTCACCAAAAAATACGCTCCGTTTACAAGTTTTGTAGGATTAAAATCTCCTGAAGGAAACAGATATGGCTCGTTTTTCACCAATGAAAATCAAACTTTTGATGTGGTTTCTGTGGATGAAAAAGGCAGCACAATGCCAAATAGAACGTTACAAGTTGAAGTGTATCAAATACGCTGGCGATGGTGGTGGAGTTCTTCTGATGATAATTTATCAAGATATACATCTAGCAGTTATCGCAATCGATACAAAACCCTAAAAGTAACCACAAATTCAAGCGGAAAAGGAAGCTTTAAACTCAATATTCCAGAAAGAGATAGAGGTCGTTTTTTAATAAGAGTGATTGATCAAAAAAGCGGACACGCTACTGGAAGAACCGCTTATTTTTACAGAAATTGGTGGCAAAACTCTACTTCTGGAGATAAAGAAGCTGCAAAAATGTTGGTCTTTTCTGCGGATAAAGAAAGGTATAATGTAGGCGAAACCGCTAAAATTACCTTTCCTTCTGGTGCGCAAGGACGGGCTTTAATCAGTATAGAAAATGGAACAAAAGTTTTAGAAACCAAATGGGTAGCAACACAAAAAAGAACGACTTCTGTAGAAATTCCGATTAACAAAAATATGACACCAAACGTGTTTGTAAATATTTCTTTATTACAACCACACCAAGTCACAGAAAATGATTTACCTATTCGTTTGTTTGGTGTAATTCCGATGTTGGTAGAAGATAAGAACACCAAATTAGCTCCTCAAATTTCAATGCCAGATGAATTGCAACCTGAAAAAGAATTCACGGTAAAAGTATCTGAAGAAAACGACAAACCAATGACCTATACTTTGGCAATTGTAGAAGAAGGTTTGTTAGATTTAACACGATTTAAAACACCAAATGCCTACCATACATTTTATGCAAGAGAAGCTTTGGGTGTAAAAACGTGGGATATTTTTGATGATGTAATTGGTGCTTATTCTGGAAGTGTAGATCAAGTATATGCCATTGGTGGAGATGGGAATTTAGCAAAAGGGAAAAATCAAAAAGCGAATCGTTTTAAACCTGTTGTGAAATTTTTAGGTCCATTTGAGTTAAAAGCAGGTAATACAAAATCACATAAAATCACCTTACCAAATTATATTGGTTCAGTAAGAACAATGGTTGTTGCTGGTGATGTAAATACGGAAGCTTTTGGTACTGCAGAAAAAGCAACGCCAGTTAAAAAACCGTTGATGGTTTTAGCTACGTTGCCAAGAAAATTATCACCAAAAGAAAAAGTGACCTTACCAATTTCTGTTTTTGCGATGGATAAGAAAGTGAACAATGTTACTGTTCAGGTGATCACTTCAGATGGAATTAAAGTAATTGGCAACAAAACACAAAATATCAATTTTGATAAACCAGATGAAAAAATGGTCTATTTTGAGTTGGATGTTTTAAACGGAAAAGGAATCAACACTGTTGAAATTATAGCAACTGGGTCAGGAGAAAAATCAACCTATAAAGTAGAGTTGGATGTAGTGAATCCAAACCCAATTACATCAAAAGTTATTGATGGCAATGTAGAGGCGAATCAGACTAAAGTGATCAACTTTAATACTTTTGGCGTCAAAGGTTCTAATTCAGCAATTTTAGAGTTATCTACCATTCCAAATATCAATTTTTCAGGAAGATTAGAATATTTAATTCAGTATCCACATGGCTGTGTAGAACAAACTACCTCTAGTGTTTTTCCTCAATTGTTTTTAACAGATTTATTCGATTTATCATCAACGAAGAAAACAAAAATCCAAAGAAATATAGAAAAAGGAATTGCACGTTTAGGGAATTTTCAGAAAGCCAATGGCGGTTTAAGTTATTGGTTAGGCGAAAGCTATATCAGTGATTGGGGTACAACGTATGCAGGTCATTTTATGCTTGAAGCAGAACGAAAAGGGTTCGTTTTGCCATTAACGTTTAAGAATAATTTTATAAAATATCAAAAAGAAGCTGCTAGAAATTGGCGACCATCTTACAACAGCTATTCAAGAGATTTAGCTCAGGCATACAGATTGTACACATTGGCTTTAGCTGGCAGCCCAGATTTATCTGCAATGAATCGTTTGCGAGAATTTACAAGCATTTCTAATGAAGCAAAATGGAGATTGGCAGCTACCTATGCTTTAGTGGGGCAAAAAGAAGCTGCGAATGAAATTACGAGCAAAGCCAACTTAAATTTCTCAGGATACAACTATTACAATTATGGTTCAGAAGCTAGAAATAGAGCGATGGCTTTAGAAACGATGTTATTAACCAATAGCAATGCAATAAAAGATGTTGCGAAAAGTATCGCAAAAGACTTGTCTAGTGATCAATGGATGAGCACACAATCTACAGCCTATAGTTTGTTAGCTATTGGTAAAATGGTAGTAAAAAATGGAGGAAAAGCCATCAACATAGATTTTACTCAAAAAGGGAATAATGAAGTTATTAAAACCTCAAGTTCAATGGTGCAAAGAAGTATTGATTTGAAAGAAGGAGCCAATTCCATCACTATAAAAAATAATGAAAACAATATTGTTTTTGCAAGAATTATCAATTCAGGGAAATTGCCTTTGGGTGATGAAATTTCAGAAAGTAGAGGTTTTACGGTATCAGTAAATTATAAAGATTTAAAAGGAAACAAAATTGACATCAATACCTTAAAACAAGGTCAAGATTTTGTCGCTAAAATAAATGTAAGCAATCCAAAAAATCAAGTTGTAAAAGATATTGCGTTAACCCAGATTTTTCCATCAGGTTGGGAAATTGTGAATACTCGTTTTACAGACTTTGGAACAACTGCAAAAAGTGAAGCACGTTATACAGATATTCGTGACGACCGAGTGAATTTCTATTTTGATATAAACGAAGGCAGAAGTTCAGCTGAAGTGAAAACGTTTACAGTGTTATTGAATGCAGCTTATTTGGGTAAATATTATTTGCCTGGAGTACAAGTTGAGGCAATGTATGATAATGATTATTTGGTAAGAACTCAAGGACGTTGGATTGAGGTTGTAAAGTAATTAGATAATCCTGCAAGGTCTCCAAGACCTAGTAGGTATAATTTAGAAACCCAAAAAGTGAAAAAGAATTGGTTATATAAACAAACCTACAAGGTTTTAAAAACCTTGCAGGAGAAACACAAAAAGAAAACAATTTTTGTTGTTATTCTGTTGATGTTCTATGCCTTTTGTTTGCCAAAAAAACTCTTTACAAAACCAACATCAACAGTAATTACCAGTAATAATGGCGAATTATTAGGGGCATTAATTGCAGATGATGGTCAATGGAGATTTCCACATAATGATACTGTTCCAGATAAATTTAAAACTTGTTTAATTCAGTTTGAAGACGAACATTTTTACAAACATCCGGGATTTAATCCTGTGTCAATGTTTAATGCTTTAAAACAAAACATAAAAGCTGGTAGGGTAGTAAGAGGTGGTAGTACAATTACGCAACAAGTTATCAGATTAAGTAGAAATGACAGACCAAGAACTTATTTTGAAAAACTCAAAGAACTCATTTTAGCCTCTAGATTAGAGTTTAGCGCAAGCAAAGAAGAAATATTGGCATTTTGGAGTAGTAATGCACCTTTTGGAGGAAATGTTGTGGGTTTAGATGCAGCTTCTTGGCGATTTTTCAATCGACAATCTTCAGATTTATCTTGGGCAGAAGCTGCAACATTAGCAGTTTTGCCTAACGCGCCTAAATTGATTTATCCAGGGAAAAATCAACAAAAATTATTAGCAAAAAGAAACCGTTTGTTAAAAAAGTTACTCACCAAAAAGGTTATTGATTCGCTTACCTATGAGTTATCTATTTTAGAAGATTTGCCTCAAAAACCTTATCCATTGCCGCAAATTGCTTCGCATTTGTTACAAAAAATAAATAAGGAGAAAAAAGGCGAATTCGTAAAAACTACGATTGATAAAAAACTGCAATATCAAACCAACGATATTGTACAACATCATTACAACCAATTGTCTAAAAACGGAATTCATAATATTGCAGTGTTGGTTTTAGATGTAAAAACAAGAAAAGTGATGAGTTATGTTGGGAACTCACCCACAACTATAAAGCATCAAAAAAGTGTTGATATTATTGATAAACCTAGAAGTACTGGTAGTGTTTTAAAACCGTTTTTATATGCTGCAATGTTAGATCAAGGAGAGTTGTTGGCCAATTCTTTGGTTACTGATGTACCCACAAATTATGGCAGTTATCAACCCGAAAATTTCGATAAAAAATATGCAGGTGCAGTTGCTGCGAAATTGGCATTATCCAGATCTTTAAATGTTCCTGCTGTTCGACTATTAAAGGATTTTGGTTTGGAAAAATTCCATCATTATTTGCAACAATTACATTTAAAGGATATTAAAAAAAGTCCCAGTCATTATGGGTTAACTTTGGCTTTAGGAGGTGCTGAAAGTAATTTGTGGGATTTATGCAAAAGCTATGCATCATTGGCATCCACAGTGAATCATTATACAGAAACGTCGAGTAGCTATTTTACCAATGAATTTGCAGAACCTACTTTTTATGCAAATACACCTATTGATTTTGGAGAAGAAACTCCTGAAAAAATCATTTTTGATGCAGCTTCCATTTACCTCACTTTTGAAAGTTTAAAAGAAGTAAACAGGCCTGATGTAGAACAAAATTGGGCCTTTTTTGATTCATCAAAACAAATTGCTTGGAAAACAGGTACAAGTTTTGGTTTTAGAGATGCTTGGGCAATTGGTGCTACTAAAAATTACGTGGTTGGAGTTTGGGTTGGTAATGCAGATGGAGAAGGCAGACCTGGTTTAGTTGGTGTACAAACTGCTGGGCCTATTTTGTTTGATATTTTTGATAAACTGCCAAATTCAGAGTGGTTTGAAAAGCCATTTGACGAAATGACTAAGGTTGACATTTGTACAAAAAGTGGTTACAGAGCTACTGATATTTGTGAGGAAACACATCAAGAATTTATTCAAAATGCAGGTTTACAAACAGCACCTTGCCCTTATCATATTGTGGTTAATGTTGATAAATCAGAAAATTATCAAGTAAATACTTCTTGCGAAAATATAGAAAAAATCCAACAAAAATCTTGGTTTGTATTGCCTCCATTGCAAGAATATTATTACAAGAAGCAACATCCATTTTATAAAACATTACCAAAGTTTAAAAATGATTGTTTGAGTGATGTAAAAAATGTGATGAAGTTTCTATATCCTACAGAAAAGAGTACAGTATTTTTACCTAAAGATTTTGATGGGAAACAGAATGAGCTCGTGTTAAAAGTAGCACATTCCAATCCTGATGCCATATTATACTGGTATGTAAACGAAACTTTTTTAGGAACTACAAAAGAAGTTCATAATTTTGCAATTACACCTCAAAGTGGAGCGTATACCTTTACTGTAGTCGATAATTTTGGCAATGAAATAAAGCAACAGGTTACCCTAAAAAATTGACTTTACAATCAAGTAAAGTAGCAACACTTTACCATGAAGTGTGTCTATAAAAAATTACAGGATTAGATTTTTCGTCATCTAATCCTGTTTTTAAAAATAGTTGAAAATTAGTTTGATTTAGCAAACTTCTTTTATCATTTATTTGATACACTAAGCCAATAAACAACTAATTATCAAATAAATACCTTATTAATTTCTTGTTAACCTAAAAATCTTACCTCCATGAGGCTCAATAGTAGAAGTTAATGTTTTATTAATGATTCCTAAATCTTTATGAGCCCATAAGTCTCTTACTTTAAAATCTCCTCTAAGACCTTCAGATTCTAAAGTAAAGTTTATGTTTTTCTTCTTTTCTGAAAGATTAAATAAACCTATAAAAGTATCTCCGTTTTTTGGGTCTTTGGCAATCCAAACTGCACGTCCATTGTGTTTTATTACCTGACGATTATCTGTACTATGTTGATTTACATAAAGGATTTCTTTGTTCTGTAAGAATTTAATAATATTATCAGGAGTAGAAAGCAAATCACCTCCCATCATTAATGGAGATTTTGCCATAGACCATAAACTCATTAAAGTATAATGCTCTGGTATGGTAAAATTAGACATGCGTTCTGTTCCATGAGGTCTATCATCTAAAGATAATTTACCAATAGGCAACATATCTCCATCTGGCCAATGGTTCTCTCCTATAAATGGAGACCAAGCGTTTAAAAGATCAAAATTATGTTCTAAAGATTCCCAGTTGTCCCAAAAATCTCCAGAAATACGCCACATATTAGCATTTTCAGTAAGATGTTTTGCTCTAGAAACTGGAGCTTCTCCACAAGATAAACTTAACACCATTGGTCTTCCACACTGATCGATAGCTTTACGCATCATCTCTATTTCTTCTTTATGATAAGGAGGAAACATGGTGTCATCCGCTTTTATAAAATCTACCCCCCAAGATGCATATAATTTAAAAATAGAGTTATAATACTCTTGCGCCCCTTCTTTACTAGCATCTACACCATACATGTGATTGCACCAACCACAGGTATCAAAAGGTTCTGCAATATTGTCTGCTGTGGTATTACAACCCATTATTGGAGTTTTATTAAAAGCTGCAACTCTATGAATTCCGCGCATAATATGAATTCCAAATTTCATCCCTTTGTTATGCACATAATCTGCAATAGGTTTAAAACCTGCACCATTTGCTGCTGAAGGAAATCTTTCTACAGAAGGCAATAATCTACCATATTCATCCATAGTAGTATATTCTGGGTGTAATGGGCTACCATCATCATTATATCTAATATTAGGATGCCCTTTACGTCTTGGAGTATCCCAGTTTCCTGGTTCTGGATGCCACCAAATGTAATCTATCACAGCATATTCCCATCCATATTCTAACAAATTCTCTGCCATATAATCAACAGTGGCTTTGAACTCTTTTTCGTTGATTCTACAATCATAGGCATCAAAACTGTTCCAACCCATAGGTGGTGTTTTTGCTACTATTGTTTTGGTTTCAGGTTGTTTATTTTCTGTTGACGCAACTTTTTCTTTACTTTTTTCTGCACATGCAAAAACAATAAGTAAACTAGCTAATACAATATATTTTAATGATTTCATTGATTGTTTTTTTGGTGATTAGAATTTAGTTTCAGCATTGGCATCAGTAGAAAATAATGATAGTAACTGATGTTCTGTATGTGCTTTTTTCATTTTTTCTGCTAATTCTTTTACTTTTTCAGGGTTTTGAGCAATTACATTGTTAGATTCGGATGGATCTTGAGCAATGTTATACAACTCTTCTACAACAGGTTTGTTTTGATCTCTTACGTTTAATTTTATATATTTCCAGTCTCCAACTCTAATAGCTTGCCTACCTCCTAACTCGTAAAAGGCCCAGTATAAATATTCATGTTCTTTTTGCTTTTCTTCTTCACCTATTAAGGTTGGTAAAAAAGAAACACCATCAACACCATCACTTGTATCTGCCCCCACAATATCTGCAAAAGTTGATAAGAAATCCCAAGTGGCAACTGGCCTGCTAGCTACAGAACCTGGTTTTACTTTTTTAGGCCATTTTACAATTAATGGCACTCGAATTCCTCCTTCATATAAATCTCTTTTGTCTCCTCTGTAAATTCCATTACTATCAAAGAATTTAGATTTATGACCACCTTCATTATGAGGGCCATTATCACTTACAAAAACAACAATGGTGTTGTCTGCAATACCTAATTCGTTAAGTTTCGTCTCTATTTCTGCAACACTATTATCTATAATAGAAATTGTTTTAGCAAACCCTTTTTCTGGATTTGGCCAATCTTTATCAGCAAATTCACCATAATTAGGAACTTCCATTCCATCACCTGTATAATAACCAGCCTCATTATTTGCATGAGGTATGTTTAAACAATAATATAAAAAGAAAGGATTGTCTTTATTTTTTTCTATGTAATTGAGCGCGTCTGCTTGCAATTTATCGACAGCATAGGTAACTTTTTCTTTAGCAACTCCTGTACCTTCTTTCATGTCTTTTGGATAATCATAAGACCAATCTGTAACATTACCATTTAACGTTTCTTTTACACCATTTCTATACAAAAATTCAGGATAAAAATTGTGTGCATGCCACATGTTTACATATCCATAAGCATGATCAAAACCATTTCTAGCAGGATCATTTGGTTCTGGGTGATTACCTACACCCCATTTACCAATTACTGCAGTATTGTATCCTTTTTTACCAAGCATCTCTGCAATTGTTTCTTCACTATCTTCTAACAGTTGACCTTCTGGACTGTTACCTCTTACAGAAGTATGCCCTGTATGTTTACCTGTTAACAAAGCGGCTCTTGAAGGAGCACAAACTGTAGAACCTGCATAATGCTGTGTAAATTTCATACCGTTTGCAGCTAGTTTGTCAATATTTGGAGTTTGTAACGTTTTTTGCCCATAACTACTTAAATCTCCATATCCCATATCATCTACTAAAATGAATACAATGTTTGGGTTTTTGTTGGTTTCTTTAGCAGCAGTTTTTTTAGTTTTTTCTTTACAACTTGTAAATACTAATAGGAAAATTACGATTGCTTTGTAAAAATGATTTTTCATGTTTTTATACCTAAAAATTTTGGTTCAAAAATATACACAGTTTATTCATTTGAGTTTCTTTTTTGTTCGTTATTGTTGCTCATTCATGTTAGAATCATATATATTGAATGAAAATTATTTTATTTTAATGTTTTTGGTAGTGTTTTTGTCTAAAATTAAAAAACTCTTTAGCGTTGCTTTTTTAGCTCCATTAATTACTATATTCTCAAATAATATATTTTCTATCGGATGAAATTCATCATGCCCCATAATTAAGCTTGGTATTTTTTGCTCTCCAAAGTAATGTATGTTTTTAAATGTAAAATCAGAAAGTTTACCTTTTTGTGGATTCCATTTGCCCCATCTATTAGGTCTTGTTACCAAATGAAATATACGCCATTTAGAATTATCAATAGTTATGTTTTTGATGACAAAATTACTGATATGAGCTTGCCCTCCATGAACAGCACAAAATACGGCTAAGTTTTCATTATCCCAATGATGTTCTACTCTAATAACTTCAATATTATCTACGTTGATATTACCAAAATCTTTACTGCCATTCCAACTAATCATAAAAGGAGCTCCGTTTTCTAATTGCCAAATTACGCAGTTTCTAACTTTTGTATTTGTACGATATAATTTAATAGCATCATCATTTACTTTAAAAAAACAGTTTTCTATTAAAGTATCTTCTCCAGCAGAAATTCCATCTGTACTAAACCACCACCCCATCATTTTTAGGTTATGTAAAAAGTGTTTTTTTCCACTTGTTGCAATCATATATCTTGGAGAGTGTATTATGGTTAAGCCTTCAATCTCAACATTATTAGCATCTCGAATTTGTATCATATGGTTGTGTGTGCGTGGTTCATAATCTTCGCCAGACAAAATTCCTCGTCCACTAATCTTAACGTTTTTAACATCTTTTGAAACGATTTGACCTTTTACATAAGCACCACCTTCAAGATAAATATGAGTGTTACTAGCTACTTTAAAGTTATCTCCAATTTCATGAAACCCAGCTTCAAAATAAACAACATTTTTATCTTCTTTTTTAGGGGTATTTTTCTCTAAAGGATTCGCA
Source organism: Polaribacter litoreus (assembly GCF_054584775.1). NCBI lineage: Bacteria > Pseudomonadati > Bacteroidota > Flavobacteriia > Flavobacteriales > Flavobacteriaceae > Polaribacter > Polaribacter litoreus. The sequence goes on from NZ_JBTLRD010000007.1 coordinate 55,066, forward strand.
AAAATGAGCAAAGGATGTTCTATGAAAATTCCTTTTTCAAATTCAACCGAAAAATGACCCGGTTTTTTAATGCTAAAGCTAATTGTATTTTTATCGAGAATAGTAATAGCTATGTTAGAACTGCGAGGTAGAATTTGCGCAAAATCAATTTGTTTATATAAAACCGTTACCTTAACTGTAACTTCACCATCAAAAGAAAAATTAACCCAAGACGTAGATTTAGAGTTGTTTGTAGTATGCATTGCATTCATTCCGTACACAAAAGTTGGCTTTTTTACCGCATTTTGAGAAAGTTCAACTTTATAATATGGTGATTCAAAAATATAAGGATTATTGTCACTAATATTTGGTGCTGCTTTATAGGTTACAATTTGAGAATTGCTTACAGAAAACACAAAAAAACTGAGTATAACTAAAACGTTTTTAATCATTAAAATTAAGTTTTTGAGAGGTTCCTTTGGGGTTTATTACTGTTAATTGCTCTCCATTGATATTAACTGGATCTAAACATAAATAAGGTTCTGAATATTTTTCTGAACTATGATACGCATTAAAATAATTGCCATGAAATCCTTTAAAAATTTGATTGCTAAAAATAACTTGAGTAGGAGGCGCATATCCATTTTTTTCTGGATAGGTATTTTTTACTTTTAAATCTGCTTCAGCTTCTAAAAATGTATAAATTGGATTGTTTTTACTCCATTTCCAAGTTCCTAAAGGATGCTTTGCAGTCATATGAAAAACCTTTACTACATACCCACCATAAAACTGAGAAAATAACATATGATACACATCGTTTACTTTGGTTATCTGAGGTGCGTCTAAGTATTTATAATTTTTACCTAAAGTTTTTGGTCCTAATAGCTCTTTTGGTTTGCTTTTTAAAGTGGCAGATTCTAAATCTATTTCAGCAATAAAAATACGACCATCCATATCATAGGTTAAGAACACCTCGTTTTTGTTTACAACTGTTAAACTACCATGATTGCATTTTACAATTGGAGCTTTAGTATTTATTACTTTATATTCACCAAATAAACTGTTGCTTACAGCAATTCCAAAACCCGTTTTTTGATACGCATTTTCGGCATTATTTCTATTATTAAACGTAAAGTAGAATTTGTTGTTTATTTTTTTGATTTCTGGAGCAAACCAACCATCATAGTACCAAGCATTTTTAGGAACACTATTTATATCAATAATTTGATGTTTCTCTCTCCAATCTTTTACGTTTTTAGATTGATATAAAACAGGTCCTTCAAATTTTTTAAATGGATTTTTATACACTGTACCTACTAGAAAATAATCATTCTTTTCAGAAAAAATGAATACGTCTTTTATACCGTAAGAATTTATCTCAGATCTGATGGGGTTTGACCATTCTAATATTTTCTGAGAGCTATCCTTTTCTACAACTTTGCAACTGTAGCAGCAAAACAGGAAACCTAAAATAAATTTAGCTAGTTTTTTTATCATCTAAAAATCTTTATAACAAAGAACCAGTTTTTACATATTATACTTTTGTTCTGTAATACTTTGTATTTGCTGTTTTGGGTATTTTTAAAGATTTTGTTCCAAAATAGCCAATTTAAAAACCATAAAAACAATTTGAAGTAGTATTTCAAGTGTAATTTTGATTGTTTTAAAATTAATGATCTTGAAAACAAAAATTTTCTTTTTACTAGTTATAGGTTCTATTTTTTTTGGATTTAGTCAAAACAATTCTAAACCTAATATTTTATGGATTTATGTTGAGGATTTAAACCCAGTTTTAAGTAGTTATGGTGAAACCATTAACCCAACACCAAATATTGATAAACTAGCAAAAAATGGTGTGCTTTTTAAAAAAGCATTTACACCTGCTCCTGTTTGTTCTGCAGCACGTTCTGCAATAATTACAGCAACAATGGCAACTACTTATGGTACACATAATCATCATTCTTCAAGAACGGTAGAAGACGCTATTTTTTTGCCTAAAGGTGTAAAAACCATTCCAGAACTTTTTAAAGAAAACGGGTATCATACTTTTAATCATGGTAAAGACGATTACAATTTTATTTACAACAGAAAAGATTTGTTTAATGATGAAATTAGTTTAGATTTCTGGTACACTTTTGCTGGATCTGGAGATTGGTTAGCACCACTTTCTAAAAACAAACCTTTTTTTGGGCAAATTCAGTTAAATGGTGGCAAACATGGTTTGGTGCAAACGTATAAATCCATCAAAAATAAAATTACTCCCATTGATAGAAAATTGGTAAAATTACCTCCTTATTATCCCAATTTACCCTCAGTTCATGAAGATTTTGCAAGACATTATGATGCTGCCAGATATACAGATATAGAAGTTTCAGAGATTATAAATCAACTAAAAAACAAAGGTTTATTAAACAATACCTATGTTTTTTTCTTTACAGATCATGGTTATAAAGGTATTAGACACAAGCAATTTTTATACGATGGTGGTACACACATCCCATTAATAGTGGCTTATTTTGGTGAAAATTCTCAAATTCAAAAAAATGAAATTCGAGAAGATTTAGTGTCTGGTATTGATATTGGAACAACATCTTTAACACTGGCAAACATTAAAATTCCAGAAAATATGGAAGGTAAAAACATGTTTGATGCTAATTTTAAAAGAGATTATGTAATAACCACTAGAGATAGATGCGATTTTTCTATTGATAGAATTAGAGCTGTAAGAACAGACAAGTTTAAATATATTAAAAATTATATGCCTCATCGTTCTTACACGCAACCTGCATATAGAGATAGAAGAGCAGAATTTGTGGATATAAAAAAGGCTTTTGAAGCAGGTAACTTAACCACGGTTCAAGCTAAATATTGGTTACCAACTAAACCTGAAGAGGAATTGTATGATTTGGAAAACGATCCTCATGAAATTAACAATCTAGCTGATCATAAAAACTATAAAAAAGTATTAAAAAAGCATAGACAATTACTAGAAAACTGGTCTAAAACTTATGGTGATAAAGGAGCAGAACCTCAAAACAAATATTCTCTAAAATTTATTTACGATAGATGGGGAGAACGTTGTGTAAATGAAGAATACGATGCTATTAAAAACCTAAGAATTAAAAACACACCCAAAAGGAACTTAAAAAAATAATTGAATGAAAAAATTACTTTTTTTTATATTTCTATTTGCGCTATTTGGCAAGAGTTTTGCACAAGTAAAAACAACTATTGTTAAAGCTTTTGGTTATGAAAATTGTATTGCTTTAGAGAACAATATTGTAAAAGTAATCATAGACCCTAATGTTGGCGGACGTGTTTTAAGCTATACACTTAATGGTAAAAACATCTTATTTGAAAATCCCAAATTAAATGGAAGAACTTGGAAACAAGGAGCTCCAAGATTTGAAGTTAGTGGTGGTAGATTTGATATTGGTCCAGGATCAACAACTCCTTTTAGAGCAAGTTTTTTTAACACTTGGAAAGGTGAAATTACAGGAAAAAACGCAGCAAAATTAACAAGCCTTAAAGACACAGTTTTGGGTGTTCAATTGATAAGAGAATTTTATTTGGATGAGCATTCATCTAAATTGAGGTGTGTACAACACATCAAGAATATTAGTAATAAAAAACAATCTTATGCGCATTGGAGTAGAACATTTGCCAAAGGTGGAGGTATTTGTTTAGTGCCATTAAATCCAAATAGTAGATTGCCTAAGGGATATGCTATTTATCAATATAAAACTTCTTTGATAGATTTTAATCCACCAGAAGAAAAGGCTTTACGTGTTCGTGATGGCATTTTAGAAATGTTAGACACGCCAAAATATCCAAAATTTGTAATGGATAGTAACCAAGGTTGGACTGCCTATAACTCTAAAGATGATTTACTGTTCATCAAAAAATTTGAAGCTAATAAAAATACTATTTATGGAGATGTAATAAATAATCAAGTGTCTATATGGTATTACAAAGATGAAAAATGTGAAATAGAACCTATTGGGCCTTTAGAAACTATTTTACCTGGAGAAATGGCAAGTTTCACAGAAAACTGGTGGCTTTTAGAACACAAATATCCAGCAGATAAAAAACTTAATTTACAAAAAATAAAAACGATTTTAAAAACCTTAAAATGAAAAAAAACACAATTTTAAATTTGATTATGATCTTAAGTGTTGGTATTGTTTTTTCTCAAAAGAAAAACTCCAATACCAAACCTTATCCTTATAATAATCCAGTAATAAAACACATGTACACAGCAGATGCATCACCACATGTAATGCCAGATGGTCGTGTTTGGATGGTAACCTCTGTAGATCATGAAAATGGTGGAGGTTATAGTACAATGCACAAATACCACACGTTTTCATCAAAGGATATGGTAAACTGGGTAGATCATGGAGAAGTGCTAAATATTTATGATGTAATGGGTAAAGATAAAGAACCTAAAGGTGAAAATTGGGCACTTTGGGCGCCAGACATGGTCTATTATGAAGGCAAATATTACCTTTATTTTCCTGTGAGAATTGTATTAGGTAAAGATGGTGGTGAAGGAAAGCGTAAAGTAAAATCTTACATCGCAGTTGCTGTAAGCGATTCACCAGATAAAAAGTTTACTGTAATTAATGCTAAAATTGAAGGCACAAGAGGTATTGATCCATCTGTGTTTATAGATGATGATGGACAAAAATATTTGTATTATGGGCAACACATGGGCGCAAAATTAAAAGACAATATGAAAGAGTTAGATGGTAAACCTGTAAAACTAAAAGTTGATGACCATCGTTTTATGGAAGCTATTTGGATGAATAAAAAAGCTGGGAAATACTATTTATCTTATCATTCACATTATGACAAACCTATAGACCCTAATAATCCTGATGATTTATTTAGAAGAAAATCTAGGTTAGATTATGTGGTTGGAGATAATCCTTTAGGGCCTTTTGAATACAAAGGGATTTTAAATTACGAATTAGGGGTTAATGTAAATGAAGGTCCAAAATTACCGGGCAAAAACTATGTGCCTTGGCGTTTGTATCAATCTAATCATGGAGGTATAGTAGAGTTTCATGGGCAAGAATATTTATTTTATCATACATCTGCATTATCTTCTTGGAGACAAGATGAGTTTAAAGGTCCAGGAACTTGGACACAAAGATCTGTTTGTGTAGATAAAATTGTTTATGATGAATCTGGAACCATAAGACCTGTACAACAAACATTAAGCAGTGTTGATGCTGTAAAAGTAAATCAACCTTATGAAATCAATTTAAAAATAAAAAACAAAAAAGTAACTAATGATGTATTAAAATTCGAAAACATCAATTTAGGAACTGGATATTACTATGCAGGTTTGGAAGTAAAAGGAGTGCAAAAAACTGCAAAATGTGAGATACGTTTAGACAACCCAAAAGGAAAATTAGTTGGAACCATCATCATAAAAAAAGACGGAATTTATGAAACCTTTTTAAGAGAAGCCAAAGGAAAACGAAGCGTTTATTTGGTGTTTAAAGATGCTGAAAACATAAAAGTAAAATCAGCCAAATTCTTTGCAGGATCACCAAAATAAATATTTTTTCTGTTAATCTGTATTATTAAAAAAGCACTTTGTGTACAATAACACATCAAAAGTGATCTTTTACGCTAATCAAAAATTATTAGATACTCTAATTTTGAATAAAACAATAAAAAAATGAAAAGAGTACTACAACTTTTAATTATATTTTGTACACCTATTTTATTCGCGCAGCTGAAACACTATGATTGGCCTACAGATACAGGTCAAGCAGTTCTCTCAGACAAATATGAAGTATATGTTAAACATGGTTCTGATCCAGAAATACAATTAGAGGTTTTAATGTCTAATGCAGACCCTAATGATATTCAATATGATGGACAAACTACTGCATTAACAGGCAGAACATTTTCTTATGCTGCTGTCTCTTATAATGATATTACAGGCTCTGGATTAACTTTTAGGGTTGTTAAAACTTTTGGAGGAACTTCTACAAAAGCTAAAATAGCACCAAAAAGCTATAACATATCACCAACAGTTACATCCAATCAAGTAGTTTTTAATGTTAATGCTAACAATAAATACATTTCAATTAATTTTGATGATGATGCCAATGAAACAAATCCTCATAACTGGATAAAACACATGTTGATGATTTCTGTAGATCCACCAGAATTTGATGCGCCAAATCCTAATGATGCTGGTGTTGTTGTTTACTCTAACACGCTACTGCCTAGTACACTTAGAAATGCAACTACAATCTATTTTCCTTCAGGATACCATAATTTAAGAGATTATCAATTTGAGACTGATGTTATTGATGCAGATGGAATAATTTATTTAGCATCCAATAAAAAAATGTACCTAGAAGGCGGTGCATTTGTTGAAGGTTTAGTAAGTAGAACTGCATTTAACACCTCTAATCAAAAATTATTTGGTAGAGGCGTTTTAAACGGTCGCCAATATGAATGGCAGGATGGAAATGGAAATAAACCTTATGGAGAAATTGTACGACTTGGTGAAGGTGCACAAATAATAGGTGTCCATCTTTTAGACACACCTAAACACGGTATTGTTGGTAGAGACGATATGTTAGTAGAAAATATAAAATTTTTAGGATGGCACGCCAATAATGATGGAATTAGAATTGGTTCTGGCAGTGAAATTAGAAACAGTTTTATGCGCTGTGTAGATGATTTCTTTTACAATTATAATAATTATGTACACGATTGTGTTTTTTGGGCAGGCCATAATGGAGCTATTTTAACTTATGGTTGGGCTTCTATAGATACTGGTTCTTCATTCTTTGAAAACATAGATATTATAAATCCTGAATGGAGAGGTTTAGGAAACAACAACAGTTTGATTGCTGCTCAAGTAAACTTAGATTTTAATGTCATAGATTATGGTACAGGAGTTACAACAACGACTTTTAAAGATATAAGAATTGAAGGTTCAATACCGGGATTAACCAATTTAAAACCTCGATCTTCTAGTAATGGCATTCCATCCGCAGAACAAGTTCCTGCATCTACACTAGGTTATTTGGGAGATGTGCATTTTCAAAATATTACTGTAGAATCTCAATTTGAAAGAGGTAGAATAAGAGGACAAGCTAATGCTACCTCTGGAGGAGCAACTTACTACACTAAAAATATAAATTTTACCAATGTAAATATAGGTGGTACAAAATTAACAGAAGCCAATAAAAACATTTTCTTTGATATTGATGAAAACACAACACAAAACATTACTTTCGATGCAGATGATGGCTCAGGCGAGCAAACTACCTACACAGAAACTTTTAACAATATTTCATTAAACAACGTTTTAAACGATGCTAATAACCCCGGCTTAACTGCTACTGATTTTGATAAAATTTCTCCAGGAGATGGAGAGTGGTTTACTGTACAAGGCTTTGGTGTTACAGATTTTGGTATTCAAAGTACAGGGGGTAATCCTCAATACTATGTAAGTAGAGTTAGCTCTTCGAAATTTGCGAGAGCTTTTGCCTATGTTTATAATAATAGCGATGACTCTGTAACTGGTATATACGATTTAGGTTTTGACTACTTTTTTAATTCATCATTTTCTAACACTTCAAATGAACGTTTTGGTTATCGTATTTATGGCTTAACAGAAAACACTGTTTTAGGTAGTTTTCCACTAACAAGTGGTAGCGGTTTTTTTGGTGATAATAATGCCACAGGGTATAATAATGGTGGAGATGAAATGCAGCTTATTGGTCATACTGAACTCCCTATTTCAGACGATTGGACAAACTCAGGAAGTATTGCTGTAGATTTTGGTACGGCAGGTACTTACAAATATATAATTGTAATATTTGGTCAAGTTTTTGGAACAGATCAACAAAACCCCGAAACATTATTTGGTGTAGATAATGTAGTATTACCAACACAATCAAATCCACAAGTATTATCTCTAGAAAACAATAATTTACAATCAAAATTTTCAGTATATCCCAATCCTGTTAGCAATATTCTTAATCTTACAAATATTGAAGGAGATTTTTCTTTCAAGGTATTTGATATCACAGGTAAGATATTGCTAAATGGCACAAGAAAAGCATCTAACAAAATTGATGTAAGTTCATTAAAAAAAGGACTTTATTTTTTAGAAATCTCTTCCGAAACAATAAAAAGTATCAAGAAAATAGTTAAAAATTAAAAACATAAAGTTAAAATTTCTTATGAGAAAAAATATTTTAATAACATTAATGTTTTTTAGTAGTTCTCTATTATTTTCACAATTAACACATTATGATTGGCCTACAGATCAAGGAGAAGCTGTTTTATCAGATAAATACCAAGTTTTTGTTAAACATGGTTCAAATCCAGAAGAAGAAGTAGAAGTCTTAATGTCTGAAGCAGACCCTAACGATATTCAATATGGTTTTAAAACAGCAGAACTTACGGGAAGAACATTTTCTTACGCATCTATTGCTTACAATAAAGCAACAGGATCTGGTTTAACGTTTAGAATTGTAAAAAAATTTGGAAACATTTCTAACAGTGCTGAAATAGTTCCTAAAAGTTATAATATCTCTCCATCAATATCAAATGGAGAAGTTAGTTTTAGCCTAAATGACAACAATAAGTTTATATCTGTAAATTTTAAAGATTCTGAAAATGAAACAGCAAATGATAAATGGATAAAACACATGCTTACCATATTTGTGGATCCTCCAGAAACAGATGTTCCTAATTTAAATAGTTCTAGTGTAATTACTTATAGTAATTCGCGTCTTCCTAGCACCTTACAAAGTGCTGGTACTATTTATTTTCCTCCTGGATATTACAACTTAAAAGATTATCAGTTTAATGGTTCAATTATAAACGCAGATGGTGAGCTTACTTTACAAAATGGTCAAGATATATATATTGCAGGAGGTGCTTTTGTAGACGGATTAGTCTTAAGGCAAGGTTTTAATAATACAGGTCAAAAAATCTATGGTAGAGGCGTTTTATCTGGTAGATTGTTTCCTTGGCAAGATGGACAGGGCAATAAACCCTACAGACAAATTATTGAAATGGGGAAATTTGCAGAAATAAACGGTGTTCATGTTGTTGACTCTCCACTCCATGGAATTGTCTCTCCAAATAATATGACTATTACAAATTTGAAATTTTTAGGATGGCATTCAAATAATGATGCAGTAAGAGTTGGTCAGGATAGTGAGATTAAAAACAGCTTTATAAGAGCTGTAGATGATTTTTTCTACAACTTTGACAATTATGTACACGATTGTGTTCTTTGGGCAGGTCATAATGGAGCTATTTTAACTTATGGTTGGGGTGGTGATGGCGGAAACACCTACAATTCTGGAGCATCAACTCTTGAAAATATAGATATAATTAATCCAGAATGGACAGGATTAGGGAATAATAATGGTTTAGTGGCTTCTCAAACCGGTTTAGATTATAAACCTTTTGCTTACAATAATTCTAGTACATTAACTACTTTAAAAAATATTAGAATAGAGGGTACTATACCAGGTCTATTAAATTTAAAACCTAGATCTGATGGAGGCACACCAAATGCAGTAAAAGTACCACAAGCCAATTTAGGGTATCTAGGAGATTTACTATTAAAGGATATTACCGTAGAAAATCAATCAGGTAAATCTAGAATTAGAGGTCAGAGAAATGCTACTACTACTGGCAATAGTACTTATTTCGTTCAGAATGTTACAATGACAAATATTACCATTAATGGTAATGAGCTAAATAATATAACAGCTCCTGTTTATTTTGATATAGAGGCTGCTACCACACAAAATATTAATTTTGATATTGGTACAGGTTCATCAAATTCAGAACTAATAATCGAAGATTTTTCTGATACATCTCTTATACATTTACCAGATGTAGTAAGTGGTGCAGCTGGCGCAAATCAGAGGGGTATTACAAATGACGATATAGCAACAATAACGCCAGGAACAGGGAAATGGTTTGCTGTAGACACTTGGGGTGGTTCAGAACCATCAGAATACGACTTTGATATTCAATCCTCAGGTGGTAATCCAGATGCATTCCTTTCCAGAACCTCAACATCTCAATTTGCAAAAGGTGTTGCTTATGTATTTAATAATACAAATGGAGAAGCATTTGGTATTTTAAATATGTCTTTTGATTACAAATGGACTGCTCCTAGAAGTGCAGACAGATTGTCTTACAAAGTATATGGTATTCAAGACGATGAAAATAATGGAATAGAAGATTATATTAGATTAACAGGTGGTTCTGGTGCTTTTGGAGATAATGATGCCACAAAATATGTTGGGAGTGATGGTTCAGAATTAGCAGGGAATAATGAATTAGGAGTAGCAGATAATTGGACAACAGAAAACTTTGCTGTAGATGTAACAGGCTATGAATACATTGTTGTTGTTTTTGGTACTGCATTTGGTACAGCTATTAACACAAATGAAGAGAACATTAAAGATGTTTTTGGAATAGACAATGTTAGTGTACCAAAAAATAACACATTATCAACAATAGATTTTAAAGAAACTAATACAGTATTTATATACCCCAACCCAGTAAAAGACAAACTTACTATTAAAAATGTTCCAGATAATTTTTCTTATAAAATATTTGACATTTCTGGCAAACTTATTCAACAAAGTAAAGGTGCGAACGGACAAACTATAGAGGTAAGTAATCTGAAAAATGGTGTTTATTTCCTAGAAATCATCAACCATAAAAATAAAAGAAAAACTATTCAAAAAATAATTAAAACTTAAAAACGCAGTGCAACTAAGATATTTTTATTGATTTTATCTTGTTTAAAACAAAATAACAAATTAAAAGTTCTTACAAAACAATTACTTAACAGATACATAAATACTTTTATCATACTTAAATAAATATATAACTTTTTAATTATGAAAAAAATTACTTTACTAGCTGCTTTAATGTTAGCAGCTTTAACAAACGCTCAAACTACTTACACAGAAAACTTCGAAAATGTAAATATTGGTGGTGCTCCTAAACAAGGTGATGATTTAGGTATAACCAAAGAAAAATTTGACTTGGTAGTACCTGGTGATGGTGAATGGTTTTCTGTTATTACTAACGATCTTAAGGACATGGAGGTTATTGATGCTGCGAATGGTAGTGATGGTAAATACCTTGCAAGAGTTACAAACTCTCAATTTGCTAAAGGATTTGCATACGTTTATAACAATTCTGATAATTCTGTTACAGGTAGTTATACACTAAGTTTCGATTACTTTTTTGATGAAGCATTCGCTAATGAGGCAAACGAAAGATTTGGGTATCGTGTTTGGGGTATTGCTAATGATTTGGTTTTTGATCCTGGCAATGTTTCTGTAGATCATTTCCCAATATCAAGTGGTAATGGTAATTTTGGTGATAATAACTCAACAGACTTCCAAGATCAAAGTTTTTCTGCAGGTGCAGTAGAGTTAATTGGTCACACTCACTTGCCTACTTCAAATTCTTGGACTGGTTCTGGAGATATTGTTGTTGATTTTGGTGATGCTGGCACTTACAAGTATATTGTTGTTATTTTCGGTCAAGTGTGGGGAGGTGATGGTTCTGCAGATAACTCTAACAAGTTCGGTATTGATAATGTTGTTTTACCAACACAATCTAACCCACAAGTTTTATCTACAGAAAATATTGCAAAGCAAGCGTTTTCTGTATTTCCTAACCCTACTACTGACTTTTTAAACATTAAAAATTTAAACGGAGCATATTCATTTACAATTAGTGATGTTACTGGTAAACAAATACAATCTCAAAAAAACAAAACAACGAATCAAATTAATGTTCAATCTTTAAATAGCGGTTTATATTTATTAGAAATTATTGATGAAAACAATTCAAGGTCAGTTTCAAAATTTGTTAAAAGATAAATACCTTTACAACTGTTTTATAAAAGAGGTCGTCTAAAAAGTAATTTTTAGGCGATTTTCTTTTTTGTATATTTTTATGATCTGGTTTACTCTGACCACTAAGCCACATTTGTACTGAACTTGATTCAGTATAAAATGAATATTCTCACAAAGAGCTTGTTCTATTTTACGTGAGGTGTATAAATTACGTAAACAGGCATAAATAATTACTTTGAATAACATTCTTAGATGATAACTTGAGGTGCCTCCTCCTTTATAAATTTGCGTTAAACTACTAATATCAACTTGGTCTATAATTGTATTTACAATATGAACAGGATGATTTTTGGGGACTAAATCATCATAACTGGATGGTAAAAGACTTGATTGTGCTTGAGTATAGGTTTTAAAAACTACTTTTCTATTGATCATTAAAAATAAGAAATATCAGAAAAAAAGGCTATCTTTTCAGACAACCTCTTCTCTTCTTATCATTATTTTATTTTTCTTTTCCTGGTGGAAATCTTGCAACAATTTCTTTTACAAATAGCTTAATTCGTTCTTCCTTTTTCTCTACATTATCTAGTTTTAAAGCACCAGTTCCAATACCCTGCCAAATCAATTCCTTTTTATTTTTATCAATAAAATCTACAAATAATGTACCCTCTGTGTATTCGTTTACGTTAATATTATTGTAGTTCATTCCACCCCACATCCAAGGATTCCAACCCCAACCCCAGCCCCAGCCGAAATTATTGTTTTGGTTTATATTTACTTTTCTTCTCGATTTTGTAAAAAAGCTAACCAACATGTCTGGATTATCTGATTTGGCAAAACCTTGTGCTAATAACTCTCTCTCTAGCGCTCTTAACACTCTCTTTTTGTCTAATGAAGAAATATCTGCCTTATCAATTCCTGTTTTGTAAAATGCGAAAGTTTTATATTGATTAAAATCTACAGCCGTATCATAATCTGTAACTACTTTTACAGTATTACAAGAAAACAAGCTTACGAGTAGAAATAATGATACTATTTTTATAGTTTTCATAATATTAAGTTTAGCAGTAATTAAGCAAAAAATGTGCCAAAAAAAGCAATTTATAGCAACTTAGACTTTAAAATAATTATATATTCATAAAATAACACTTTATTTTAAAAATTCCTTAAATTGCATCACAAAATATAAACATTTATTACGAATGAAACAAATATCTCCTTATAAACCTAAACATAAAGTACGTATTGTAACTGCAGCTTCTCTTTTTGATGGCCATGATGCTGCCATAAATATTATGCGTAGAATTATACAATCTACAGGTGTTGAAGTAATTCATTTGGGCCATGATAGATCAGTAGAAGAAGTTGTGAATTGTGCTATACAAGAAGATGTAAATGCAATTGCTATGACATCTTATCAAGGAGGGCATAATGAATATTTTAAATATATGTACGATTTGTTGCAAGAAAAGGGTGCTGGACATATCAAAATTTTTGGTGGTGGAGGTGGAGTAATTCTTCCTGAAGAAATTAAGGAATTAATGGATTACGGAATAACTCGTATCTATTCTCCTGATGATGGAAGAGAGCTAGGTTTACAAGGTATGATTAATGATTTGGTGCAGAAAAGTGAACAAGCCCTTCCTAGCCTTCCCAAAGGGAAGGATCTCCAATCTGACGCAAAAAACAATGGGAAAGTTTGTAATGAAGATGGTAGTTGGTTGCTAGAATTAGAAAGTGAAAAAGTTTTAGAAAATCTAAAAAATAAAGATGTTAACACTATTGCTAGATTAATATCACTTGCAGAAAATAATCACACAGATTTTACAAATATTTTTTCCCCTTTAGGGAAATTAAAAGAAACTTCTTGTCCTGTTTTGGGAATTACTGGAACTGGTGGTGCTGGAAAATCATCTTTAGTAGATGAATTAGTACGTCGTTTTTTAATTGATTTTCCTAAAAAAACAATAGGAATTATTTCTGTTGATCCATCAAAAAGAAAAACTGGTGGGGCTCTTTTAGGAGATAGAATCAGAATGAACGCAATTAACAATTCTCGTGTTTATATGCGTTCTTTGGCTACTCGTCAATCTAATTTAGCATTATCTAAACATGTAAATGAAGCTATTGAAGTTTTAAAAGCAGCTGAATTTGATTTAATTATTTTAGAAACTTCAGGAATTGGACAGTCTGATACAGAAATCATTGAACATTCTGATACTTCGTTATATGTAATGACTCCAGAATTTGGTGCAGCAACACAATTAGAAAAAATTGACATGCTTGATTTTGCAGATTTGGTTGCTATCAATAAATTTGATAAAAGAGGTGCTTTAGATGCTGTAAGAGATGTAAAAAAGCAATATATGCGCAACAATAATTTGTGGCATATCAATCAAGAGGATTTACCAGTTTATGGTACAATTGCATCGCAATTTAATGATCCTGGAATGAATACTTTGTACAAAAGTATTATGGACAAACTAGTCGAAAAAACTGGAGCTGATTTACAATCAACTATGGAAATTACCTCAGCAATGTCTGAAAAGATCTTTGTAATTCCGCCAAAAAGAGTTCGTTATTTATCAGAAATTGCTGATGATAATAGAGATTATGACAAAAAAGTAGATGAACAAGTAATTGTTGCTCAAAAATTATATGGGATTTATCAAACGATTTTATCTTTATCTAATGTCATTTCGACAGAAATGGAGAAATCTTTTTTAATTAAAACTGGACTTGACAATGACGAGATCCTGAAACAAGTTCAAGATGACGATTTGCAATTTGTTAAATTGCTATTCTCACAATTCGAAAAAGTAAAACTAGACTTAGATCCTTACAATTGGGAAATCATTTTAAACTGGCAAGAAAAAGTTAACAAGTATAAAAACCTAGTTTATACGTTTAAAGTTCGTGATAAAGAAATAAAAATTGAAACCCACAGCGAATCGCTATCACACTCAAAAATACCAAAGGTTAGTTTGCCTAAGTACCAAGCTTGGGGAGATTTGTTACGCTGGAATTTACAAGAAAACGTGCCTGGAGAGTTCCCATACACAGCAGGTTTGTATCCGTTTAAAAGAACAGGAGAAGACCCTACAAGAATGTTTGCTGGTGAAGGTGGCCCAGAAAGAACCAACAGACGTTTTCATTATGTAAGTTTAGGCATGGATGCCAAACGTTTATCTACAGCTTTTGATTCGGTTACTTTGTATGGGAATGATCCTGATGTAAGACCCGATATTTATGGTAAAATTGGAAATGCAGGTGTATCTATTTGTTGTTTAGATGATGCCAAAAAGCTCTATTCTGGTTTCGATTTAACGCATCATATGACTTCGGTTTCTATGACTATTAATGGCCCAGCACCAATGTTGTTAGGTTTTTTTATGAATGCTGCCATCGATCAGAATTGTGAAAAATACATCAAACAACATCATCTTGAGGCTGAAGTTGAAGCAAAATTTAAAGAAATTTATGATGATAAAGGTATAGAAAGACCAAAATATCAAGGTGAATTACCAGAAGGAAATAATGGTTTAGGATTACTGCTTTTAGGTTTAACTGGTGATTTGGTGCTTCCATCAGAAGTGTATCAACAGATAAAAAAAGACACTTTAGCGCAAGTTAGAGGAACTGTACAAGCTGATATTTTAAAAGAAGATCAAGCACAAAATACCTGTATCTTTTCTACTGAATTTGCGTTGCGATTAATGGGCGATGTTCAAGAATATTTTATCGAAAAGCAAGTCCGTAATTTTTATTCAGTTTCTATTTCTGGATATCATATTGCTGAAGCTGGTGCAAATCCGATTACACAATTGGCATTAACCTTGTCTAACGGATTTACGTATGTGGAGTATTATTTAAGTCGTGGAATGGACATCAATAAATTTGGCCCGAATTTATCGTTTTTCTTTTCAAACGGAATTGATCCAGAATACGCTGTAATTGGAAGAGTTGCTCGTAAAATTTGGGCAAAAGCGATGAAAAACAAATACGGAGCCAATCCAAGAGCACAAATGCTAAAGTATCATATTCAGACTTCTGGACGTTCTTTACACGCTCAAGAAATCGATTTTAATGATATTAGAACTACACTTCAAGCCTTGTATGCCATTTATGATAATTGCAATTCTCTACATACAAATGCTTATGATGAAGCCATTACAACTCCTACTGAAGAATCTGTAAGAAGAGCCATGGCAATTCAATTAATCATCAATAAGGAATTAGGTTTGGCTAAAAACGAAAACCCAATTCAAGGCGCTTTTATTATAGAAGAATTAACAGATTTGGTAGAAGCTGCAGTTTTAGAAGAGTTTAATAGAATTACAGAAAGAGGTGGTGTTTTAGGTGCAATGGAAACCATGTATCAACGTTCTAAAATTCAGGAAGAAAGTTTGTATTATGAGACCTTAAAACACAATGGAGATTTTCCTATTATTGGTGTAAACACGTTTTTAAGTTCTAAAGGTTCGCCTACTGTTTTACCTGCAGAAGTAATTCGCGCTACTGAAACCGAAAAACAACATCAAATTAAAACAAAAGAAAATCTCCATGAGACACATCAAAATGTTGCTGAACATCAATTGAAAATTTTACAAGAAGCTGCTATTCAGAACGAAAATTTATTTGATAAATTAATGGAAGCCACAAAAGTGTGTTCTTTAGGACAAATTACTGAAGCTTTGTTTAAAGTTGGTGGGCAGTATCGTAGAAATATGTAAAATGCAATGCCTTTATAGATTTTGTAGGAATTGCTTATTACAGTAGCAATAGAAATTTTATCTAACTCAAGTTGAATAGTTTGTATATTTCTTGGTGTAATCATAATTTATAAAAAATCAGCCCTTTCCGATTTTAAAAACCTGAAAGGTCTCTACAAAACAACTGCTTTTCTAAATATGCACTTATTTTATCAATTTGTATAAGTCATAAAAGTTTGTTCTTTAAGCCAAATTACTGAAGCTTTGTTTTAAAGTAGCAATAGAAATTTTATCTAACTCAAATGGAATAGTTATATATTTCTTGGTGTAATCATAATTTATAAAAAATTAGACCTTTCAGGTTTTTGAAACCTGAAAGGTCTCTACAAAACAACTGCTTTTCTAAATAAACACTTGTTTAGTCTTTTTAAATACGTCACTAAAATGTGCTCAATAAGGTAAATT
This sequence comes from Polaribacter litoreus, assembly GCF_054584775.1. Classification (NCBI taxonomy): domain Bacteria; kingdom Pseudomonadati; phylum Bacteroidota; class Flavobacteriia; order Flavobacteriales; family Flavobacteriaceae; genus Polaribacter; species Polaribacter litoreus. Next base: position 72,116 of record NZ_JBTLRD010000007.1, read on the forward strand.
AATGAACCTTCGTTTAAAAGTAGCAGTAGAAATTTCATCTAACTCAAATTGAATAGTTTGTATATTTTTTTATATAATTATTATAAAATCAGACCTTTCTGGTTTTTAAAACCTGAAAGGTCTCTACAAAACAACTGCTATTCTAAATAAACACTTGTTTTATCAATTTGTATAAGCCACAAAAGTTTGTTCTTTAGGACAAATTACCGAAGCTTTATTTAAAAATTGAAGGTCAGAATTCTAGAAATATGTAACTTTACTCAATTCATAAATTAAAGCCATAAGCATGACAAAAAAAATTATCATTTTAATTGGTTTTTTGTTTTTAAACGTAAACATAAATGCCCAATCTGACCAAATTATAATTAAAGTTAAAGATGAAAAAAATAGAGCTGTGGCTAGAGCAACTATTTTATTAGATAACACTAAACAAAATGCATTAACTGACTTAAATGGAGTTTTTAAAACTAAATTAGATTTTATTCCTAAAACCATTAGTGCATTTCATCCTGCCATTGGTATTGCTAAAGTTAAATACGAAGGTGAAAAAAAGTTTATAATACTGATTCGCAAGGGTAAAAATATTGCATTAAACAATAACTCAAAAAATCAGATCTCTGGCGAAACCATTCAAATTAACTCAATATATGATTATGTAAGAGGAAGAGTTTCTGGTGTAAATGTAAGTTCAGATAATGTAATTACCATTAGAGGATACAACAGTTTACAAGGAAATATGACACCACTTTTTATACTTAATGGTGCTCAAATTACTCAAGACGTTTTTGGTAGAATAATTCCTCAGGAAATAAAAAGAATTACGGTTTTAAAAGGAAATGATACTGCAATTTATGGTATTCGAGGCGCAAATGGAGTTATTGTAGTAGAAACAAAATAACATGAGTTTGATTTAGTTTTATTTTACTGATAACAGCAGATTGTCATTTCAAACATTACTGAGATCATAATAAATTTGTATTGAAAGTAGCTTTTGCGAAGCAAATAGTATAGCTAAGAAAGCTAAAATCTGAATTAAGATTTCTCCACAAGGTTAAAATGACATTCGTTTTAATGCATAAAAATTATAATATACTTATAATTGGTAGTTTTTTAAATCAAACTCACGTTAAATAAAAATGAGATTTCTCCACAAGGTCGAAATAACATTTGTTACAAAGTTAAAGTAACATAAAGAGGTTAAAATGATAATGACGAATGTCATTTTCAGCAAAGTGCAACAGCCTATACACTGACTATCAATATAAATGATTTCTCCACAAGGTCGAAAATGACATGAACAGGGTATTTAGAATAGCCTCTAACTCTTAACCAACTTGCCTAAAGATTCTAGCAATTGTGGTTCTTGTGCTAGCGCAATTTTAGCCACTGCATAAAAATTGCTCATCCATTTTTCTAAATCTTTAAACGCTTTGTTTTTGGTTTTGGTTGCGTTTTGTGCATTTCCTTTAGCTTGTATGTAAGCCGCTCTTGCATTTTCTAAAGTATCTAATGCTGTTAACATTTCTGTTACATGTGTAGGTGTTACTTGTAAGGTAGCCAATTTACTTAAAACATCTGGCTGGTTGTTTAAGGTGTTGTAAAATAGACTTATGGTTTCTAACCATTTTACATAACTTCTTGGCAGACCTCCTTTTAAGCCTAATTCTTTAAAAACAGTAAGATTATCTTTAAAAACAATCTTTGCTTTTTTACGATCTAAACTATACGCACTGTCTATTGTATTTCGTTGGTTTTCAAATTTCTGATAGGCTCTGCCCTTAGCATCTTCTTGCTCTCTATTGCTTATATACAAGGTTTTTGCTGTAGTTAACAAGGCTTTACCTTGGTCTATTTTGGCAGTATTGTAGCCTAATGCCTCCATTAAAGGCTGTATTACAGAGTTGGTTTCTACATTGTGTAATGCAATTTTGCAAGATTCTAAAATTTCTGTTTGTGAACGGGTGTTTTTAAGTGCCATAGCAATTGTTTATAGTTAATTATTATATTCTTTTTCTGAATTAAGGATGCAATACCATTGATATAGCCTACAATAATATTGCGTAGTATTCCTTACTGCATAAAACTATTAACATTTGCATAAATTTCAAATACTTTGTTGATAAGTGCATTTACTTTGTTAATAAGTGTATTTACTTTGTTAATAAGTTGACTTACAATTTCGATGAGTGGTACTGCTTTGTAGTAAAACACTGTTGCAATGCCATGAAACAAGTCCGCAATAGCATAAAACTAAGTTACAATAACATTAAGCGTGTTTACAGATAAGTATATTTTTATGAAATGGATATAAAACGGCTTTGTTTTTAAGTTAAAGACTATCAGTTATTATATACGATAGTGTAACAATTTTTATACTATCAACATCAAGAAATATAAATCTCGTTTTTTGTTTAGATTTGCTATTGTAAACATATGTTTGCAATATATAGCTTACTTCATCAAATAACTTGTTGTTATAACTTAGCTATTATAGATAGCACAAATACGTCTATAAAATAATTGCCTTGTAATTAGCAATACCTCTTTATCTCTTATATTTGTGTAAACTTTAAAATCTTTATGAAAAAACTATTTCTATTATGTGTTTTGGCCATTAGTGTATCATGCTCTAGCGATGATGTAGATTATACTGCCGAAAATGAAGCTGACATTCAGGCTTATATTGCGAATAGCTCATTAACGTTTAAAAAAACCAGTACAGGTTTGTATTATGCAATAGATGCTGTAGGTAGTGGCGTTTATCCTAGTTTTAACTCTAATGTTACTGTAGGGTATAAAGGATACTTTTTAAATGAAACTATTTTTGATCAATCATCAGAAGCTACATTTAACGTTGGCGGTGTTGTACCTGGTTTTAGTGAAGCTTTGCGTATGTTAAAACCTGGTGGCAATGGTACCTTTATATTGCCTTCTAGTTTAGGCTATGGTACAAGAGGGCAAGGTAGTATACCTCCAGGATCTGTTATTATTTTTGATATCAATTTAATAAGTGTTAATTGATGTTCTTTTATCACAAAAACTCGTATAATCTTTTAATTACATTATTATGAAAATTTTAGGAATAGGCTCTAGAATAGAACACGCAACATATGGAACAGGAGTAGTTACAAACGTTACCAGCAAACATTATTGGGTAACTTTTATAAAAGACGGATTAGAAACCATAGCTATTGATAGCGATTTTGAAATAATTGAAGCTGTAGAAGATGAAGTTGATACGATTAGTTTTTATGAGGTTGAAAAATCACTTAAAAATTTATTACAAAAATGGTCTGATGTTACAGAAATTGCACCTATTGCAGACAGATGGAAAAACGGAACTTTAATTTTTAGACCTGCTGATGCTAATTTAGCGGATAAAGAAATCCCTATTGATACGTTTTTTCATAAGATTGTAATGGTTAGAGATCGAATTAGAGTAATGGAGCAAAAAATTAACGCTAGTAAAACTTTAGACGATCAAGATAAAATTGATTTGCAACAATACATCACCAGAATTTATGGAAGTTTAACCACTTTTAATGTATTGTTTAAAGTAAAATCTGATCAATTTGTAGGATCTAGATCTAAGTAAACTTTTAGTCATCATTTTTTAATTATCTTAGAAGGATAAAATTCTAACAAACTATTCTCTATTATGATTGAACTAAAAAAAGAAGATATAAGTCAAGAAGTATTTGATTTGTATGATGATTATGCACACAACAAACTTACAAGAAAACAATTTTTAGAAAAACTTTCTTTATACGCAGTTGGCGCTATTACGTTGCCGGCTTTGTTAAGTTTTGTTTCTCCAAATTATATTGATGCTATTACAGTTCAAGATGATGATCCAAGGATAGATGCTAAAATGATTACATATGATTCGCCCAAAGGCGGATTAAAAATTGATGGTTTGCTTTCTATGCCAAAAGAAACAAAAAGCAAACTTCCTGGAGTTATCGTTGTTCATGAAAACAGAGGTTTAAATCCGTATATAAAAGATGTAGGCAAAAGAACCGCTTTAGAAGGTTTTATTTCATTAGCTCCAGATGCTTTAACACCTTTAGGTGGTTATCCTGGTAATGATGATGAAGGTAGAGCAATGCAAAGAAAAAGAGATCGTTTAGAAATGTTAGAAGATTTTATTGCAGCTTATCATTATGTAAAAAATCATAAAAATTGTACGGGTAAAGTAGGTGTTGTTGGTTTTTGTTTTGGGGGATGGATTTCGAATATGATGGCTGTGCAAGTGCCTGATTTAGGTGCTGCTGTACCTTATTATGGCAGACAACCCAATGATGAAATGGCTGCACAAATAAAAGCACCTTTATTATTACAATATGGCGAATTAGACAAAAGAGTAAATGCGGGTTGGCCAGCTTTTGAGAAAGTTTTAAAAGCCAATAACATAGCACATACTGCTCATTTTTATCCGAATGCAAACCACGGATTTCACAACAATACCACACCAAGATTTGATAAAGCAGCTGCAGATTTGTCTTGGAAAAGAACAATTGAATTTTTTAATACCTATTTAAAAGCATAAAGTATTAATTGGTGTTTCCTAAATAATCCTAAAATTCATCTTATAAAGATGTAGGTCTGTTATTAATTACATTATTATTGTGCTCTAATTTTTACAATGAAAAAAAAGCAATTCATCAGCAAACAAATAGAAGACTTTTACAACAAAGCTTCTGAAGAAACTCGCCTAGAAAAAGGAATGGGTATTTTTGAGTTTGAGCGCATTAAAGAACTTATAAAACAGCACATTTCTAAACCAAATAGTACCATAATTGATGTTGGTGGTGGCACAGGAAAATACTCAGAATGGTTGGCACAACAAAATCATAAAGTACACTTTATAGAACCTGTTACAAAACACATAAAATTAGCCGAAAAAAGAGCAAAAAAACTAAAAAACCCTTTTTCTGTTACCAAGGGAATTGCACAACAATTGCCTTATAAAAATGATACTGCAGATTTGGTAATTTTACATGGTCCTTTGTATCATTTGCAAAAAAGAGAAGATAGAATAACAACTATACTTGAAGCAAAACGTGTATTAAAAAAAGGCGGAATTGTTTTAGGTTTTGCCATAAACGCAACTGCCTCTACTGTTGTGGGTTTAATGAATGGCATGATTCACGCCAATTCATTTTTTGAAATGTGTAAAGAAGAATTAACCACAGGAATTCATAATGCACCAAAAGATTTTCCTTTTTTATTGGCAGATGCATTTTATCATAAACCACAAGATTTAAAAACTGAGTTTTTAGAACAAGATTTAAAATTCATCAACTTATTTGCTGTAGAAGGCATCATTTGGTTAGACAATGCATACTTTGCAAATATGCTTGATAAAAAGAAATCGAAAACCTTAAAAGCCTTACAACATCTTACTCAAAATGATCAGTATTTATTGCCTTTTAGTCCGCATATGATGATTGCTGTTCAAAAATAATCGCAAAATTTTATTCAATTTGTTTATCAACTTTTAAAAAATTAAATTCGCTATATCTAAAATTATCCCAAATTGAGCTCAATGGTTATACAATATGAAAATACATTACGCCAAATCATTATTGATGTTTTAGGTGATGAAGATCAAAGCGATTATAATATTTCTACAGCAATATCTGACAAATGGTTTGCCAAAAGAAGCAATGCTAAAAAGAATAATGACGGCTTTTTGTTTGAAAAAAGAATTATTTTCTATGCCGATTTTGAAGATTTAGAGCTTATTATTGATAAAAACTGGGAGTTGTTTTTACCGATACTAAAAGATAAAAAACGGTTTCAGGTTTTCTTTAAAGAAGTAGGGCAATTTAAAAAAGAGCTAAATAGTGGTAACCAACTTATTCAGAGTCAAGAGCATTTATTGTCTGGAATTACCATGGATCTAAAAAACGCGATTACCATTTACAACAATCAAAAAAAATTAGTGGATGATTATTTTATCAACATTCAAAAAATCTCAGACAATTTAGGTACTTCTTGGTCAAAATCTAATGCAAATCAAAAGAAAAAGCCAGTTTTAAAAGTTGGTGATGATTACGAATTATTAGTAGAAGCTAACGACCCTAAAGACAGAAAAATTGAATATCAGTTGGCGCATTTTACGGGTAAATTAAAGATAAAACAAGATTCTAATCGTTTTCAGTTTAAAGTTGATAAAACCTTAATTGGTAAAAACACCATGCTAATTATCAAAGCCTTTACGCAAGCAACAGACTACAAAAACGAGAGCATCCGTAAAATTTATATAACAGTTTTGCCTGAGTAAAAGATTGGTGTATTTTTCTAAATACTCTTTTTTTTTGTACAATTTCTAAAAAATAAGGAGTCTAATTTTTGTTAGACTCCTTATCAAAGATATAATAATATTCCTAAATATAAGCTTGGGGGGGCTGCTTAATTCTAATATCTACTTCAAATTTAGCACTTTACATAAATTTATTTTAACAAAAATGAGTAAATATTTAACTCTAAAAAGTAATTTTAAAGTATTTTTTATTATTTTTAGGTTATCAAGCTATTTGAATACGATAATAAACTGTCCAAATAATTTATGTTAAGTATAGAAGAAAAACATAATTCTGACCATGTTAGAGAGATGGCAAATTATTTTAATGCTGAGTTAGATGAAGGTAATAGCGCATCTACTTTATCTATGAAAAATAAAATTGCTGATGGATTTATAAGTTCTTATAGATTGTTTAGCGGTTTAACAGTTTGGGTGTACAATATCACTTTTAAGTCAGATTTTACTGTAGATCTTCAATTTTCTGATGAAAGACCCTATTATTTTTCTTACAATGTAAAAGGATATTTTCTTCACAAATTTTGTGAAGAAGACCATTTTTCTAAAATTTTACAAAACCAAAATATGGTTGTAAGAGGTAGCAGCAAGTCTTCTGTGCAAATTATTTTTCCTGCAAATATAAAGCTAGAGCTCGCAATTATTATTATTGACACAAATCTTCTTGTAAAACAAAACATAAGAAACGCTCAAAGAATTTACACTAATATTCAACATATTTTTCAGAATATTCCAACAAATACACATTACAGACATTTAGGAAATATAGATACTGAAACGAATATGTATGCCTCAATAGTTACCAAAAACAAAGATACAGATTTAGTTGCTGGACTATTAACTGAGGGTGCAGTATTAAATATGTTGGCTGCCCAAATTAAAGCTTATAAAAAAGAGACCTCTAAAGAACAATCAAAAACGAAATTAACCAAAGAAGAGCTATCAAAAATAAGTACAATAGGAGAATACGTTTTAAAAAATATTGATAGAAAAATAACAATAAAAGAATTAAGCGCTATCTTTTTAATGAATTCTAAAAAGTTACAAAATGGAGTACAACACCTTTATGGGGTTACCATCAGCAACTACATTTTAAACCTAAGAATGGGCTATGCAAAAGATTTAATTATGCATTCAGATCTAAACATGACCGAAATTTGTATTCAAATAGGCATTTCAAGCAAAAGTTATTTCTCTAAAATTTTTAAAGATAGATATGGTATTTTACCAACGGCTTATAAAAATAGTTTAATTCAGTAAACTTACCTTCTTCGATTTTTAGACGTCCTTTTTACTTTCTTTTTACGTTTGTTAAAAGGTACAGCATCATCAAAAGTGTTTTTAGCAGCTTTTGCTTTTTTGTTTTTTTGCCAAGAATTGGTTTCTGGCAACAACACTTTTAGCAAATCTTGACGCCCAACTTTGTTCAACGTTTTTTTAATCCAATCTTTATTCTCTTTTTTATACCAAAAGAAAAATTTATGCTGATCTTCTTTCTCCTTTTTTGTCTTCGGAGTTTTGGTTGGTTTTAAAGTATAAGGATGATATCCTGAATAATAAATTACAGTTGCAACCGTCATTGGCGTTGGTGTAAACCCTTGCACTTGTTCTAACTGAAAGCCCATATTTTTAGTTTCAGCAGCCAAGTTTGCCATATCTTCTACTTCACTTGCTGGGTGACTAGAAATAAAATACGGAATCAATTGTAAGTTTAATTTCTTCTTGATATTTATTCTATCAAAACGCTCTTTAAACTTATGAAAATAGGTAAAAGAAGGCTTACGCATCAACTTTAAAACCGGGTCAGAAGTATGTTCTGGAGCTACTTTCAATCGTCCAGAAACGTGTTTAGTCATTACCTCTTCTGTATAGGCATCCAATTCTTTTGGGTCTGCATTTTTGTTGAATTCTGGCACTAACATATCATGACGAATTCCACTACCAATAAAAGACTTTTTTATCTTCGGATGTTGATCTACAGCTTGATATAACTCCGTTAGTGGTTTGTGAGACGTATCTAAATTAGAACAGATTACAGGCGATATACAAGAAGGTGCAACACATTTATCACAAATAGATTGCACTTTACCTTTCATTTGATACATGTTTGCAGAAGGCCCACCAATATCAGACAAATAACCTTTAAAATCGGGCATATTTGCAACCTTATCTACTTCTCTTAAAACCGATTCTTGACTTCTGCTGGCAATAAATTTTCCTTGATGTGCAGAAATCGTACAAAAACTACATCCACCAAAACATCCTCTGTGAATGTTTATGGAAAACTTAATCATTTCAAAAGCAGGTATTGGCCCACGTTTGTCATATTTTGGATGAGGCAATCGTGTATAAGGTAAATCGAAAGAGCCATCAATTTCGGCTTCTGTCATTGTAGGAAAAGGTGGATTGATCACCAAAGTACGTTTCCCTACTTCCTGAAAAATTCGTCTTGCTTTTAATTTATTCGATTCTTGTTCTATGGTTTTAAAGTTAGAAGCAAATGTTTTTTTATCTGCCAAACAAGCTTCATGAGAGTTAATGGTTACATCTTCCCAATCATTTACAACAGGAATTTTTTCTTGTGTTTTATCGATTAAAACTGCAGTTTGTTTAATGTTTTTTAAGCTCGAAAAGGGCACGCCTTTTTGCAATAATTCTACAATTTCACGCAAAGGCTGTTCTCCCATTCCATATACCAACATATCTGCTTTAGAGGTTTCTAAAATGGTTGGCAACAACTTATCAGACCAGTAATCGTAATGCGTTACACGTCTTAAAGAAGCTTCAATTCCGCCAATTAAAACAGGTACATCTGGAAACTTTTCTTTTAATATTTTAGAATAAACAGATGTTGCATAATCTGGTCTAAACCCTTTATCACCATTTGGGGTGTATGCATCTTTATCACGTCTTCGTTTACTGGCTGTATAATTCGAAACCATAGGATCCATACAACCACCAGTTGCTGCAAAAAACAATCTTGGTTTGCCTAGTTTCTCAAAATCTTGCAAATTATCATTTACATTGGGTTGTGGCACAATAGCCACTTTTAAGCCATAACTTTCTAAAATTCGTCCAATAACAGCTGGCCCAAATGATGGATGATCTACATAGGCATCTCCACTAAATAAAATAACGTCCAATTGTTCCCAACCACGGATTTTTACCTCTCTGTTTGTAGTTGGTAACCAGTCTGTTAATTGATGTCTTTTCGTTACTTGCATATTTTGCAAAAATAAGGGTTTTAAAATAGATTACGATATGCTTTCTTTGATAAATTACAAGCTGCCAAAGTTTTGTTAAATATGTAACTGAATACATGAAATCTAATATTTTTGCAAGAATCTATAAATTTTATAAATGAAAAAAATACTATTTTTTGCAATTGCAATTGCATTTTTAGGCAGTTGTGCAACTTCTAACATCAACAAAAAAGACAACACGATTCAAGTTTCTATGGATTTGAATAACGTTGTTGATGATAAAATAAAAGTGGAAGTAAACCCAAGTAAAATCAACCAAAGATCAATTGTATACCAAATTCCTGCAATTGTGCCAGGTACTTATGCCATGAGTGATTATGGCCAGTTTGTTTCTGATTTAAAAGCGTTTGATTATGATGGAAACGAACTTACTGTAAGCAAATTAGACCCAAATTCTTGGCAAATTAATGAAGCTCAAAAACTAGACAAAATTTCTTATTGGGTAGATGATACTTTCGATTCTAAGAAAAAACACGGCATTTACGTAATGGCAGGAACCAATATTGAAGCTGGTAAAAACTTCTTTTTAAACTTACCAGGTTTTGTAGGTTATTTTAAAGGCAACAAAGAAACGCCTTATCATTTAACCATAAATCATCCAGAGAATTTGTACGAAACTTCTTCTTTAATCAATAAAAACACTACTAAAGAAGACAACACAAAAGATGTATTTTTTGCTTCTAGATACGATGAAATATCAGACAATCCAATTATGTATGCGCCTTTAAACACGGTAAACTTTACTGTAAATGGTGTTGCTGTTTCTTTGGCTGTGTATTCGCCAAATAACATCCATAATGCTAAAGATATGGAAGCTGATTTAAAGAAAATGGTTGAAGCACAAACCAATTTTTTAGAAGGTTTTTCTACAACTAACGAATACAATATTTTGGTGTATTTGTTCGATCCAAAAGTATACAACTGGCAAAGTTTTGGTGCTTTAGAACACTTATCATCAACAACAGTAGTATATCCAGAAACGTACAGCAAAGAGCAATTGGCAAACGGAATGATTAACGGAACTGTTTCTCATGAGTTTTTTCATATTGTAACTCCATTGTCTGTACATTCTGAAGAAATACATTCTTTTGATTTTAACACGCCAAATATGTCTAAACATTTGTGGATGTACGAAGGAATTACTGAATATTTTGCCAACTTATTTCAGGTAAATCAAGGCTTAATTTCTGAGCAAGAATTTATTGATGAAATGAAAGGCAAAATTGCGAGCTCTATGCGTTATAATGATACTATGTCTTTTACTAAAATGAGTAAAAACATTTTAGAGGATAAATATGCCAAAAACTACGGAAACGTTTATCAAAAAGGAGCTTTAATTGGGATGTCTTTAGATATTTTATTGCGAGAAGAAAGTGAAGGTAAATACGGAGTTCGTGATTTAATGAAAGATTTATCGAATAAATTCGGACAGAACAAACCTTTTAAAGATGATGAAATTTTAGATGAAATTGTAGCCATGACCTATCCTTCTATTGGTACTTTTTTCGAGAAACATTTAACAGGAAATGTTGCTATTGATTACGATGCTTTGTTAGCCAAAGTTGGTATTGTTAAGAAAAAAGAAAACATTGATGCTGGTTACTTTTTAGACAGTAACAGACAAATTTTTATCTCAGCTAATCAAAAACAAGAAATCTTTTTTACCAATAGAAAAAATACGGCTTTAGTTGCTTTAGGTGTAAAATCTGGCGATGTTTTAAAATCGGTAAACGGTACTGATGTAAACTTGCAAAACATTAGAAATTTTATAGGGCAATCTTTACAATGGAAAGCAGGAGACAAAATTACTTTTGAAGTAATTAGAAATGGAGAAACTCTAAAACTAGAAGGTGATTTTGTAAAAGGTACTACTGAAATCGAAAATTTAGTAATTGAAGAATTACCAGAATCTGATCCGAAGAAAAAATTAAGAGATGCTTGGTTAAAAGCGTTGTAATTTTATTTCTTTATAAAAAACTTAAAGACTCTCATTTTGGGAGTCTTTTTTTATTGTGTTTACTGTAATTTCATGATCTTAGAAAAAAATTACAGTTTGACCTTAATAAAGAATATCTTTTTAAATATCAGTTGAGTTGGAGACGCTTAAAGCGTTACAAAGTGTTTGGAAATTTTGTTTAAAAAATTAATTTAAGAATTAGTTTTAGATTGAATTTAAACCTCATCATCAAAAGGATTTTCAAAAGGCAAATCATCATCAATATCATAGTCATCATAGTTTACTCCTGGAGGATTAAATAATCCCCACCTATCAATTATATAATTCCATTCATCAAATGTTTTTACCCATTCTGCAAATAAGATTCTAAATTCTTCAATTTCAATTCTAATAAGTTCTAAATAATCCAAATCATTAAAACCAAGCATCCTTAACCCTGAAGTTGTCGTTAAAATAGTTCTCGCAGCTTTTCTAATAATGGAAGCATTTTCCATTTTTAAATCATACAATATGTCATCAGAAAAAGCACCAGTAATTTTAGCAGGAATAATGAGTGCATTTTCATGCATCTGATTTTTATACTCATTCAATAAATGATTATTAAAATCATTTTCATCCTCATTATTTTCTATCAGTACAGAAACTTTATCAACTAGTTCATAGATTTCTTTGGCTTTGATAAATAATGGAAATTTCTTTAAATTTTCATCCATAATCCTAATTTTAGTATGAGATTTCTCCACAAGGTCGAAATGACATATTAAAGCACTTGCTCCACAATCTTAATAGCCTCAACAGCTTCTTTTACATCGTGCACACGTAAAATATTTGCACCATTTAATAAAGCAATGGTGTTTGCAGATGTTGTAGCATTTAACGCTTCTTGTGCAGAAATACCTAAGGTTTTGTATAACATCGATTTTCTAGAAATTCCTGCTAAAATGGGTGCATCTAAACTTTTAAAAAGTTCTAAATTACTTAAAATTTTAAAATTATGCGCTATGGTTTTGCCAAATCCAAAGCCAACATCAATAATAACATCGTTTACTTTTAGTTGATGCAATTCAAAAATCTGTTTGGCAAAAAACGAAATAATTTCTTTAGTTACATCTTCATAAACAGGATTTTGCTGCATATTTTGTGGTGTACCTAACATGTGCATTAAAATATAAGGCACTTGCAAACTAGCAACAGTTGCAAACATTTTATCGTCCATAGTTCCACCAGAAATATCATTAATTATTGCTGCTCCAGAATTTACAGTAGCTTCAGCCACTTTGCTTCTAAACGTATCTACAGAAATAATAATTTCTGGATAGTTTTTTATCAGCAAATCAATAACAGGTATTATTCTTTTCAGTTCTTCGTCTTCAGAAATATGAGCAGCTCCTGGTCTAGAAGAATATGCACCAACATCGATAAAAGTTGCACCTTCTGTCAACATTTTATCAACCTGATGTAAAATTGCTGTTTCGTCTTTGTATTTTCCTCCATCAAAAAAAGAATCTGGAGTAATGTTTAAAATCCCCATTACTTTTGGCGATGATAAATTCACTAAATTACCTTTACAATTTATGGTCATTTTATTGTACTACTTTATTGATAATATCACTAATTTTTGGCGCTTTATAAGCCTCCATTTTTTGCATTAAATCATCAACAGAATTTCCAACAATTAGCATTTTTCGATTTACTTCTTTTAAATAACCTTCTGCTACCATTTTGTCTAATTGTAGTAAAATTGCATCGAAAAACCCATTGACATTTAAGAGTCCAACTGGTTTTTGTTCAATTTGCAATTGCCCTAAAGTTAGCGCTTCGAACAACTCATCTAAAGTACCAAAACCACCAGGAAGCGTAATATAGCCATCAATTAATTTGCTCATTATTACTTTGCGTTCGCTCATTTTTTTGCAAATTATCATTTCTACAACATTCGGATGAATGACTTCTTCTTTTTCTAAAATCTTAGGAATTACACCAATAACTTCTCCATTTTTACTCAGAATTTCATCAGCAATTACGCCCATCATTCCTAATTTACCCCCACCATAAACCAAGCCTATATTATGATTTACAAAATAGTTTCCTAATTCTTTGGCTGCATCTTTATAAATAGGATTAAACCCTAAACTAGAGCCACAAAACACAACAATTCTTTTCATGATTAGCGTTTGATAATTTCATTGTAAAAATAAATGAAAAGGCTATAAGATTTACTACTTTTGAAAAAATACTTTTTTACAAAAATGCAAGACACCTCAAAACAATATGATGCAGTAATTGAAAATTGCAGAAGTTTATTTATTAAAAAAATGTCTGATTATGGTTCTGCTTGGCGAATTTTACGTTTGCCATCGTTAACCGATCAAATCTTTATTAAAGCACAAAGAATTCGTCAACTACAAGAAAATGAGGTTCGTAAAGTAGATGAAGACGAAAAATCTGAGTTTATTGGCATTATCAATTACTCGATTATGGCTTTAATTCAACTAGAAAAAGGGGTTGTAGATAATCCTGATTTAAACACTGAAGAAGCTACAATTTTATACGATAGACATGCTAAAATTACCAAAGAATTGATGCTTAACAAGAATCACGATTATGGTGAAGCTTGGAGAGATATGCGTGTTTCTAGCTTAACCGATTTAATTTTACAAAAGTTGTTACGTGTAAAACAAATTGAAGATAATAAAGGAAAAACCTTAGTTTCTGAAGGTATAGATGCCAATTACCAAGACATGATTAATTATGCCGTTTTTGCAATGATTCATTTGGGGTAAATGAATTCAAAGTTTAAAGTTTTGAATTTAAAGTTGTCTTTCACATTGAAAAAGACATGTTTTATTTTAAAAATCAGTATTGAATAAAATAAGCCCACTAAAACACTAATTTCAAAATAAATTCAAAATAACGACATGAAGTCGACTTTCGTGTTTTGCAGACTTAATTAATATAAAATTACGAATTTTATTTAAAATAAATCGCCATTAAAATTTATTGATTTTTCTACCTAAAGGATACATTTCTTGTCGAAGAAAGCTTTTAGGAAAATGTTCATCACCCTCAAAACCCAACTCAATATCTCTACCTGAATGTGGAATGTAATTGGTTTTAAAAATATAATCCCAAATACTTAGTGTAATTCCGAAATTTACACCAAACTTACGTGCTTCTGGCAATTCTCTAGAATGATGCCAAATGTGCATTTTCGGATTGTTTAAAATGTATTTGAACCAGCCATAATCCCAATTGATGTTTGCATGATTTAAATGCCCAATAGTGATGTTAAAAAAATGTACAAAAGCTACATCTTGTGCAGAAAACCCGCCAATAATTGCCAAAGGAATGTATTTTAAAGAGTTGTACACCACAGGCTCCATCCAATGATAACGCAAATGCGCAGCAAAACCCATTTGTTTTACAGAGTGATGCACTTTATGAAAATTCCATAGAAATTCTACCCTATGCAGCAACCTGTGTGTCCACCATTGTACAAAATCTACCACAATAAAAAAAATAAATATTCTAGATAAAAAAGGCAATTCATTCAATTCTAAAAGCTGAAAATTAGCTATTGATAAACCAACTGCTCCCAAAACATCATTAAACAATTCTGATGCTGAATTAGACAACGCAATTAGCACAATTAAGTTTAACAAAAAGAAATTAAAGAACATATAAAACGTATCTAGCCAAAAATCTTTTCTGAATAATGATTGATTTTTACGCCAAGGAAAAATAGCTTCTAAACCCCAAACGATTAATGAAATGATAATTAATCCGTAGAAATAGTTCTCCCAATTCAGTTCCATTAAAACCGAATTTTTAAGGTAATTCCAATAACTGGAATACGAGTTTTTTATAATTTCTAGGTATTTTTCCATTTATGTACAAATTTACAAAGAGTTTGTTACATCTAAAAAATCAAATTTTCTAATTTCTTGTTTTATCTTTTAAAAAGAAAAGTAAAAAATAAATAAGCATCAAAGCAATTTTGTAAGGTTTTAGTCTACTTTGTATCTTTGACCTTACGCATTTTCATCAAAATAAATTCTAAATTAAGGTTTCTTAAGATCTTGTATAGTGTACTATTTTAGCACAAAAAATCATACCCATGAAAATATTAATTTTAGAAGACGAAATACCTGCATATCAAAAAATAACAAAGTGTTTAGATGTTTTTTTTGACATAAAAATTTCGCAAGACTGGGCACGTTCTATAGTTGAAGGAGAGCAATTGTTGAATACAACTTCTTACGACTTTATTTTATCAGACATTCAGCTGTTAGATGGTTTGTCTTTTGATTTATTTAATAAAATGCAAATAGATGCACCTATCATTTTTTGTTCTGCTCATGATGAATATTTGTTTCAGGCATTTAATACCAATGGAATTGCTTATATCTTAAAACCTTATTCTCAAGAAGAGTTTAATAAAGCTATTGTTAAATATCAGTCGTTATTTAAAAAAGGAGATTATAATCCTTTAGATAATGCTACTATTGACGTTTTAAAATCGGCTTTACAACAAGAATACACCACCTACAAAAAACGCTTTGTTATTAAAAAAGCCACTGGAATTCAATTATTAAATGCTGAAGATATTGCTTTAATTTCGGCATCAGGTGATTTCTGTTTGATAAATGATAAAAACGGAAAACTACATACTATTTCTCAAAATTTAGGGAATATTCACCAACAATTGAATCCAAAGAAATTCTTTAAAATCAATAGAAGTGAGATTGTAAATATTGATTTTATTGAAAAAATTGAAAGTCATTTTAAAAACAGATTATTGATTTCCATCAAAAATTACAAAGAGAAAGCAATGACAAGTTCTTCTACAACTGCTGAGTTTCGGAAGTGGTTGGAACACTAGATTTTAAATTAGATCGTATTTTAAGTGACCTTTGATATTTTATTAAAAAAGTAATACCATTTAATTTATCATTAAAAACTTAAGAAAATAATTAACAATCTTTACAAAATAAACAAACCACTTTGCTTCATACAAAGTGGTTTATCTTAACACGAAATACACTAAAAACATCATGTTAATGATGTATATTTTACATAGCTGCTTTATAAATTGCTATGGTATCTTCTAAAGTAACTTCTCTAGGATTTCCACCAGTACAAACATCAGCTAAAGCATTCTTTGCCATTTCTTCAAAATCTTCTTCTTTAACACCAAACTCTTTTAATCCCGAAGGTATTCCTACAGATTCTGATAATGCTTTTATCGCTGCTATAGCAGCATTAGCACCTTGCGTATCGCTCATTTCTAAAACTCCTACCCCCATAGCTCTTGCTACTTTTTTCAATTTATGCGCACATGCAGGAATGTTAAATTTTTCTACATGAGGTAATAAAATAGCATTGGCTACTCCATGAGGCATATCATACATTCCTCCTAATTGATGCGCCATAGAATGTACAAAACCTAAACCTGCATTAGAAAAAGCCTGACCTGCAATAAATTGACCCCAAGCCATTTTACTTCTTGCTTCAAGGTTTTGACCATCTACCACTGCAATTTCCAAACTCTGTGAAATCAATTTAATAGCTTCTAATGCCAAAGCATCAGACCAACCAAAAGCTCCTTTTGTAACATAGGTTTCTATAGCATGTGTTAATGCATCCATACCTGTTGCTGCAGTTAATGACGCTGGTTTTCCTAACATTAATTCTGGGTCATTTACAGCAATAGAAACCAAGCAGTTTTTATCTACCATTACCATTTTTATATGGCGTTTTTCATCGGTAATTACATAATTAATTGTTACCTCACTTGCAGTACCTGCTGTAGTATTTATCGCTATTATGGGTAATGAAGCATGTTTAGACATGTGAATTCCTTCATACTCTCCTATATGACCTCCATTTGTAGCTAAAATACCAATTGCTTTTCCACAATCTTGAGGAGAACCACCACCTAAGGTTAAAATAAAATCACAATCATTTTCTTTTAATAAAGCCAAACCATCATCAACATTTTTTACGGTTGGGTTTGGGTGAACGTCATCAAAAATAACAGTTTCTATATTGGCAGATTTTGCAACATCCAATACTTTTTGTGCAACACCTAATTTTACCAAAACTTTATCAGTAACAAAAAGAGCCTTTTTATAAGGTAAACTTTTTAACTCTTCTCCTAAATCGTTTAAAGCTCCAGGCCCAATAAGGCTTAATGGTGGTAAATAAATTCTTCTGTTTTGTAACATTTCCCTATTTTTAAATTGATATTTTTTTGATTTACTGTTACAAAGTTCCTACAGAAAAAAGAGGTATAATATGATTTTTATCACATCTAAATTTTTTTAATAAAAACTAGATATACAAAAATCTTAAAAACAAAAAACCTTTTTGATTTCTCAAAAAGGTTTCGTCTTTATTCTTTTACCTAAATTCTCTTTTCTAAAAGAAATTAATCATTCAACTTTAAAACCGCCATAAATGCTTCTTGTGGAATTTCTACATTACCCACTTGACGCATTCTTTTCTTTCCTTTTTTCTGCTTTTCTAATAGTTTCCGCTTTCTAGAAATATCACCTCCATAACATTTTGCAGTAACATCTTTACGCAATGCTTTTGTAGTTTCACGCGCAATAATTTTTGCACCAATTGCAGCCTGAATAGGAATATCGAACTGTTGTCTAGGAATTAACGTTTTTAATTTCTCAACAATCTTTTTACCAATGGAATAGGCATTGTCTGCGTGTAAAAGTGCAGAAAGTGCATCTACAGGTTGCCCATTTAATAAAATATCAACTCTTACTAATTTCGATTCTTTCATTCCAATAGGATGATAATCGAAAGAGGCATAACCTTTAGAAACGGTTTTTAAACGATCGTAAAAATCGAATACAATTTCTGCCAAAGGCATTTCAAAAATCAGCTCTACTCTTTGGGTAGTTAAATACGTCTGATTTACAATTTGCCCACGTTTTTCGATACACAAACTCATTACTTGCCCCACAAAATCGGATTTTGTAATGATAGAAGCTTTAATAAATGGCTCTTCTACCCTATCTAATCTAGAAGGATCTGGTAAATCTGAAGGATTGTTTAGCAACACAATTTCTTCGGGTTCTTTCTTTGTATACGCATGATACGAAACGTTAGGTACAGTTGTAATTACGGTCATATTAAACTCACGCTCTAAACGCTCTTGAATAATTTCCATATGTAGCATTCCTAAGAATCCACAACGAAAACCAAAACCTAAAGCTGCAGAACTTTCTGGTTGAAATACCAAAGAAGCATCATTCAATTGTAATTTTTCCATAGAATAACGCAACTCTTCATAATCTTCTGTATCAACAGGATAAATACCTGCAAAAACCATCGGTTTTACATCTTCAAAACCATCAATAATTTCGGTTGTTGGCTTGTGTGCGTCTGTAATGGTATCCCCTACTTTTACTTCTTTTGCTGTTTTAATACCCGTAATTAAATACCCAACATCACCAGTTTTAACCGATTTTTTTACAACTTGTGATAATTTTAATGTACCTACTTCATCAGCAAAATAATTTTTACCTGTTGCCATGAATTTAATCTCTTGGCCTTTTTTGATTTCACCATTAATTACTCTAAAATAGGTTTCAATTCCTCTGTACGAATTGTAAACAGAATCAAAAATTAAAGCTTGTAATGGCGCTTCAGGATCTCCTTCTGGAGCAGGAATTCTATCAATAATGGCATCTAAAATATTATCAACTCCAAAACCTGTTTTTCCACTTGCATGGATTACCTCTTCTGGATCACAACCTAATAAATCTACAATATCGTCTGTAACTTCTTCTGGATTTGCACTAGGTAAATCAACCTTATTCAACACAGGAATAATTTCCAAATCGTTCTCTAAAGCCAAGTATAAGTTAGAAATGGTTTGTGCTTGTATACTTTGTGCAGCATCTACAATTAACAAGGCACCTTCACAAGCTGCAATAGATCTAGAAACTTCGTAAGAGAAATCTACGTGACCTGGAGTATCAATCAAATTCAGAATAAATGGTTCTCCATTGTGGATATAATCCATTTGAATGGCGTGCGATTTTATGGTAATTCCACGTTCGCGCTCCAAATCCATATTATCTAATAACTGATTCTGTTTTTCACGTTCTGTTACAGAGCCTGTATAATCTAACAATCTATCTGCTAATGTACTTTTACCATGATCTATATGTGCGATGATGCAAAAGTTTCTAATGTTCTTCATACTTCGTAATCTCTCAACTTATTTTTGCAAATATAGTTAAATATGTACTAGAAAAGTTATACATAAATTAGCTAATTCAAACAGTTTACACTCAATATTTGCAGTTTACAAGAAAAGTAATTTTATAAAGGTTGCTTTATCATTTCTTTTGTGGTATAAAATTTTAAATTTACCACTGATGAAGAAACTACATTACACTTTACTGTTTTTATTAATTCCCTTTTTTGTTTTTGCTCAGGAGGAAACAAAGTTGCCTGCACAACCATGGAAAGATCTTTTAGAAATAAAGCATACCAGCAAACAAGATTTTTTATTTGAAAAAGATTTAGTAAGATGGAGAGATAGCATTAAAGTAAAACTTAAAGGAAATTACACTTCTAAAGATTCCCTTCAAATTTTAAAAACTATAAGAAAACTAGATAGTGTAACTGAAACCATTTCAATTACTTTTTCTCAAAACGAAAACGCAAATCTTGAAATTAAATTTTTATATGATAATGATGTAACTTACAAAACACCATATTGGATAAGTAATCTCCCACATTTTAAAACAAGAGCTAGTAATCGTAAAAATAAACCTAAAAAAATTGTTTATGGAGAAATTACACATTACAAAGGAAAAGATTACAACAAAACTATTAACGAGATAGAAGTTTCACTTGCAAAAGTACTTTTTGAAGGATACTTCAAAACCCCTCATAAAAAAAGTGGATTCAATCTTTATGCAAGAAGACTCGAACCATTTAATAGAAAAAATTATCATCTCACAGATAGTGATTTAAAAATTATTGCTGAAATTTATAAAAGTGATTTTAATGAAAAATTACAACTTGCTGCATCTCAATTTAAAGAAGATGTTTTAAAAAAGATAGAAAATTATAAAATTAAAAGCAGAAATAAACAATTATGGTGGGTTAAAAATCCTTTATCTGTTGTTTTTATACCAACATTAGTATTGTTTTTATTATTTCTATTTTGCATCTTAAAGATTAAAAATTACATTGATAGAAAATTAAAAAATAACTTTTTGCAATTTTTATTTATAAGTTTAATTGCTGTCTGCTTTTTAGATATTTTAGTCATATTTTCTGTTTCGTTTTATGACCATTTAAGAACACCAAGAAGTTTTGGTTTTTCAATAATAAGATATGATACTGTTATTACAACTTTTGCGGTTTCTTTATTTTGCTTTCCATTTTTATTTTTATTTCGCTTTTTAGAGAATAAAATTGAAAAGATACATGCTAATATTGTTACAAAGACAAGTTTAATTTTCTTATCAACAGGAATGTTACCATTTGTAATAATTTTGGTGATAGTTATTTCGACTATTAAAGAAGGTCAAAATCATCAAGGAGCGTATACCACTTTATCATATGTGTTTTTAGTGGCTATGATTATCGCTTCAATAAGAGCATTAATAAGCTATTTTATCTTTAAAGAACGAGATTTAATTGTAGAAAACGAAAACAAACTATCACATTTAAGAGAATTAAAAACAAAGGCAGAATTAAAGTCTTTACAATCTCAAATCAATCCTCATTTTTTATACAATTCTTTAAATTCTATTGCGAGTTTAGCACCAATTAATGCTGAGAAAACTCAAAAAATGGCACATTCTTTATCGGATTTATTTAAATATTCCATCAACAGAAAAGGGCAAAAAATGAGCACCATTAAAGACGAGATAGAAATGGTACAAGCGTATTTAGATATAGAGAAAATACGGTTTGAAGAACGTTTAAATTTTACCATTAAAGTTGATGAAACGCTTTTGAATCATAAAATTCCATTGTTTGTCATTCAACCTTTGGTAGAAAATGCCATAAAACACGGCGTATCAAAAAATAAAGACAAAGGAGAAGTTGTATTGATCATAGAAAAAGAAACAAATAAAATAGTGATAACCGTTAGCGACAATGGACCTGATTTTCCTGAAGGTTTGGTTAGCGGTCATGGTTTACAAACCGTTTACGATTTATTACGATTGAGTTATGGAGATAAAGCTTCTTTGAATTGGACGAATACTCCACAAAAAAAGATAACCATAATTATCCCTAAAAACGCATAAAATGAACAGCACCTATAAAACCATAATCATAGATGACGAAGCACCTGCAAGAGAAGGTTTAAAAAATTTGCTTTCTCAATTTCCAGAAACGTTTACAATTATAGATATTGCTAAAAACGGAATAGAGGCCAAAGAAAAGATTGAAAATCTACAACCAGATCTTATTTTTTTAGATATTGAAATGCCAGAATGTTCTGGCTTTCAATTATTGGCACAGTTAGAGCAAATACCGATTGTGGTTTTTTGTACAGCTTATAATCAATATGCATTAGAAGCCTTTGAAACCAACAGTATCGATTATATTGTAAAGCCCGTAAAAAAAGAACGCATTGCAAAAACGGTAAAAAAATTAGCATCGTTTCAAAAAAATGTTTCTCAAGATGAGATTTTAAATGTTTTAAAAAACATCGCCAGTAAAAAGGAAGTCAAAAAAATGACTTCCATCACCGTTAAAAAGAATGAACGTTTACTATTTATAAAACTAGAGGAAGTTGCTTTTTTTGAAGCAGATAATATTTACACTAAAATTCATAGTGATTCTGGCGTGTATTTAAGTAACGAAACGATTACGAATTTAGAAACCAAATTACCCGATAATTTTTTACGCATTCACAGAGGCATCATTATCAATAAAGATTTTGTAAACGATATTCAGAAGTATTTTAACAGCAGATTTATCATCACTTTAAAAAACAGTAAACAGAGCAGTGTTACTTCTGGGAGAAGTTATAATGAAGCTATTAAAAATTGGATAGATAACAACTAATAATCTCTATTCAACTCAGCGATAGCCACTTTAAATTCTTCGTAGTTAATGGTTTCATCGCCAGATTTATCATAACCTTTAATCATTTCTCCTGCAACTAAACCTCTTAAAAAGCTATTTACACCAGCTTCTTTTAATAAATCTTTAATTTCATCTTTGTTTAAAGCGCCATCTTTGTCTTTATCAAATTTTCGAAATGCTTCTTCTGGACTTGAAAATTTACTTGTGATTAAGGTATGTATGTCTTTTAATATATTTTCTTTTGCTCCCATAAAATTACTTTTGTTTGATTTAAATATACTTTAAAATTGCAAAATTATTTAAATACTTGTCGTTTTAATTGCAGCTTGAAATTCGTGCCAACTTACCAAACCATCTTTATTTTCATCAAAGCTTTGTAACATAAATTCTGCAACCACACCTCTAATTAAAACATTAACTTTTGCTTCTTTTAAGATCTGTTTAAAATCTTGTTTTGTTAAAAATCCGTCTTTATCCGCATCAAAATAATCGAATGCTTCTCTTGGACTAGAAAATTTACTTTTCATTAAATTCTCAATGTTTCTAACGATATTTTCTTTGGTCCAAGGCATAATTCTTATTTAGCATCAATTAGATTTCTCGACTGCGCTCAAAATGACAATCGTTAGCCCTATTCACTTTTAAGAAATGAAATTAATCCTGCCATTCTGCAATAAACAAATTCGTATCTCTACCTCCTCCATTATTTCTGTTTGACGAAAAAGCCAGTTTTTTACCATCATTAGAAAACACAGGGAAAGCATCAAACGTTTCTCCATGAGTTACTCTTTCTAAATTTTTTCCGTCAATATCTATCAAATATAAATTGAATGGAAAACCTCTTTCCGCCTCAAAATTAGACGAAAATAAAATCTTTTTTCCTGAAGGATGAAAAAACGGACTCCAATTTGCGTTTCCTAAATCTGTTAATTGTTTTAAATTAGAACCATCTGCATCGCAAATAAATAATTCCATATCTGTTGGCTCAACCAAACCTTGGGCTAATAAATCTTTGTAAGCTTTTATTTCTTCTTCTGTTTTTGGTCTAGAGGCTCTAAAAATTAATTTTGTTCCATCAGGAGAGAAAAATGCACCACCATCATAACCTAATTCGTCTGTAATTTGTTTTACATCAGAACCATCAATATTCATCGTATACAATTCTAAATCGCCACTTCTAGTGGATGTAAACACAATTTTATCGCCTTTTGGAGAAACGGTTGCTTCTGCATCATAACCAACTTCATTGGTTAACTGTTTTACGATATTCCCTTCTAAATCCGACACAAAAATGTCGAAAGAATCATAAATTGGCCACACGTATTTTCCGTTTTTACGCAAAGGAACTTCAGGGCATTCTTTGTCTACTAAATGCGTAGAACCATATACAAAATGTTTATTATCAGGTAAGAAATAAGCACAAGTTGTACGTCCTTTTCCTGTAGAAATCATTGGTGGCATTTTATTTTTAAAATCTTCATCTGCATTCATTAAAAACATTTGATCACAACTTACACCCCAATCTTTAAAGTTCGATTGAAATACCAATTGTTTGTCATCAAAACTCCAATAAGCCTCAGCATTATCGCCCCCAAAAGTAACTTGTCTTATACTTTTAAAATGTGTTTCTTCTGGATAAATTAAAGAGTCTTTTACAACTTCTTTTGTCGATTTTTCTACGGCCGGTTTTTTATCGTTTTTGCAAGAAAATAGCAAAGACGCCAATACTATTAAAGAAAGAATTCTCATTTACTTATTTATTAATTAACTTTGCTAAAATAATATTATCATCATGAAAAACATCCTATTTTTTATCTTTTTGAGCATTTTAGTTTCTTGCAAACCCGAAATTAATCAGCAAAACCGAATTAAAGAAGATGTAACTTTTTTAGCTTCGGATGAATTAGAAGGAAGACAAACTGGTACAGCTGGAGAAAAAAAAGCTTCGGAATATATTGCAAAACGTTTTAAAGAATTAGGTTTATTACAAAAAGGCACCAAAGATTATTTGCAACCTTTTACCTTTAAACCAAAAACAAATCCGCATGACGAAGTAAAGTTTGATGTAAATGGTGATGGCACAATTACAGGAAATAATGTACTTGGTTTTATAGATAACAAAGCAGAAAATACGGTTATTATTGGCGCGCATTACGATCATTTAGGTTTTGGTGGCGAAGGTTCTTTATACAGAGATTCTATAAAAGCCATACATAATGGTGCAGATGATAATGCTTCTGGAGTTTCGGTTTTATTAAATTTAGCGGCTAAATTAAAAGATAAAAACACCAACAATAATTATCTTTTTATGGCTTTTTCTGGTGAAGAAATGGGACTTTTAGGTTCTAATTATTTTGTAAAAAACCCAACAATAGACACCAAAAAAGTATCGTATATGATTAATATGGATATGGTTGGACGCATGAAAAAAGATTCTTCTTTAGCAGTTTATGGTACAGGAACTTCGCCAATTTTTAAACAAATTTTAAAATCGCATAACGATAATTTTAAATTAATTCAGCAAGAATCTGGAGTTGGACCAAGTGATCACACAAGTTTTTATTTGGCAGATATTCCTGTATTGCATTTTTTTACAGGGCAACATGAAGATTATCACAAACCAGGTGATGATTCAGAAAAATTGAATTATGATGGAATGTATTTAATTTCTGATTATATTTTTAATATTATTTCTGATTTAGATGATAATGGAAAATTAGCATTTAGAAAAACCAAAAACGAAAGCGAAAGTACGCCACGTTTTAAAGTTGGTTTGGGGGTAATACCTGATTACTTATTTGATGGTAAAGGAATGCGAATTGATGGTGTTTCTGAAGATAAACCTGCACAAAAAGCCGGTCTTAAAAAAGGAGACATTGTTATTAAACTTGGTGATAGTACAGTTACAAATATGATGAGTTATATGCGAGCTTTATCTGTCTTTGAAAAAGGGAACTCAACAAAAGTAATTGTAAAAAGAGGAGATGCAGAAGTTGAGAAAATGATTCAATTTTAAATCATATATATTTCTTTTCGTTTATATACTTTGTAGTAGTTATTGGGTTATCAACCCTAAAAACCTTAATTTTGCACAAAATTTATTTTTTTGGTTAAAATAGCAGACATTGAACTTCCAGATTTTCCATTATTATTAGCACCAATGGAAGATGTTTCAGACCCACCTTTTAGAGCTTTGTGCAAAGAAAATGGTGCAGATGTGGTGTACACAGAATTTATTTCTTCTGAAGGATTAATTCGTGATGCAGCAAAAAGTGTTATCAAACTAGATATTTACGAAAAAGAAAGGCCTGTAGGTATTCAAATTTTTGGTGCCAATTTAGATTCGATGTTAAAAACCATTGAAATTGTTGAAAAATCAAATCCTGATATTATTGATATTAACTTTGGCTGTCCTGTAAAAAAAGTAGTTTCTAAAGGCGCTGGTGCTGGTATTTTAAAAGATATTGACTTAATGGTTTCTTTAACAGAAGCGATGGTTAAGCACACCAATTTACCAATTACAGTAAAAACTCGTTTGGGCTGGGATCATGATTCTATACGAATTGTAGAAGTTGCTGAACGTTTGCAAGATGTAGGTTGTAAAGCCATTTCGATTCATGGTAGAACAAGAGCGCAAATGTATAAGGGTGATGCAGATTGGAAACCAATTGCACAAGTAAAAAACAACCCTAGAATGCATATTCCTGTTTTTGGAAATGGAGATGTAACATCACCAGAAAGAGCTATGGAAATGCGCGATAAATATGGTTTAGATGGTTGTATGATTGGTAGAGCTTCTATTGGTTATCCTTGGTTTTTTAACGAAATAAAACACTTTTTTAAAACAGGAGAACATTTACCAAAACCAACAATTGGTGAGCGCACAGAAATGGCCAGACGTCATTTGCAAATGGCCATAGATTGGAAAGGTGAACGTTTAGGAGTTGTAGAAACCAGAAGACATTACACCAACTATTTTAAAGGAATTCCGCATTTTAAAGAATACAGAACCAAAATGGTTACTTCTGATGACCCAAAAGATGTTTTTACTGCTTTTGATGAAGTAGAAGCAAAATTTGGGAATGCTACTATACCTGAAATAGGATAATGAAGCCAAAAAAACTTTTTTCTTAAAAGGTTGATATTTATCATTTCTCAAGTTTTAAAAAATAATTATTTTTAAGTGTGTAATTTAAAAATAGAGAATTATGAAAATAGCTATTCAATTTGTTAACATACCCACCAGTGAAGCTTTAGAAACTTACACGCATGGAAAACTAGATAATTTAGCAAAAAAATACGAAGACATTATTAATGTTTCTGTTTTTTTTAAAAGAGAAAATACACCTAAAAATTTAGGTAGAATTTGTGAAATGGAATTGAGTTTGGCTGGACCACGAATTTTTGCTTCATCAAACGAAAAAAATTACGAATTGGCTGTTAAACATACTATCAGTGATTTAGAAAAACAGTTAAAAAAGAGAAAAGGTGTTTTAAAACCTTATCTATAATTTAGTTTTTTATAAAAAGAGCTGTAATACAAGTTATTACGGCTCTTTTTTTTGATAACAAAATGGTTGTTTTATTTTTCAATAAAGTCTTTAGAAATTCTACTACTTGCAATTTTGGCAGCAATAAAACCTAATGTAGTTATTGTAAAAAATACAATTAACAAGTTTAAGAATCTAAACTCTACAGGATAAGCTAAACTTTCTGTAATCATAAAGAAACTGAATTGTTTTTGCAGAAACACTAAAATAATTCCTAAAGCCAAGCCTATTAACATTCCAAAAAAAGTTAGTAGAAACCCTTGAAAAATAAATATTCTTTTAATTTCTTTTACTGAAGTACCTAAATTAAATAAGGTTTTTAGATTGTTTTTTTTGTCAATTATCATCATAATAATTGCGCCAATCACGTTAAATAATGCAATAATTACGATTAACGTAAATATTAAATACGAAACGAAATTTTCAGTATTTATCACTTTATAAAAAACTTCATTCAATTGCTCTTTAGTTTGTACTTTAAAAGCATCACCTAAACTTTTTTGTAAATCTGTAGCAATTTTATCTGCTTGTAAAGCGTTAGTTAATTTTAATTCTACACCTGTTATTTGATTTTTTTTAAAGCGTAATAAGTTTCTAGCCTCTTCTAAATTTACAAAAACATACTTACTTTCAAAATCTTCTGTACCAGAATACAAACCCACAATTTGTACATCAGTTTTATAAAATGCATTGTTGGGGTTTATAAAACCAGTACCACCTCTTGGCACCATAATAGATAAAGGATCTCCAAAACTTCTAATTCCTAATGATAGTTTTATAGCAATTGCTCTACCAACAACAGCTGTATTTAAATAATTTTTATCTAGCCAACTTCCTATAGTTAAAGAAGAATTGATGTCGGTAATTTGTGTATAATTGCTTTGAACACCTTTTATGTAAGCGATCTCGTTTTTATCATTATGTTCTAAAAAAACACGCTCTTCAATAATTTTTGAACTTGCTTGTATTGCTGCATTATTATCTAAAACTTGGGCAATATCATCAGTAAATAAAAAAGATTTTCCTTTTACAGAACTAATTTTAATATCAGGATCTGATGCATCTAACAAACTGTAGCTAAATGTACGTAAGCCAGAAAAGCCAGAAAGAATAATAAAAAGAGCTAATGAACCAATAATAACACCAAAAGAAGCTATAATGGTAATAATGTTTATTGCATTACTACTAGTTTTTGTAAATAAGTATCTTTTAGCTATGTAGAGAGAAAAATTCAAGTATATAAATTGAATTTATAGCTTTTTACGTCTTGGTAAAACTTCTGGGTTTTTTATGGGGTTTTCATCCTCACCATTTAAAGACTTATCTATTTCTTCTAAATAATCTAAAGTATCATCACCAAAAAACAATAATTCTGGCATTCTACGCAATTGATTTTTAGTTCTTTTTGCCATTTCATGACGAATTAAAACAGTATTAGATTGCACCCCTTTTACAATTTCGTTTCTTTTATCTGAAGGAAAAATACTTAAGTATACTTTTGCAACTCCTAAATCTGATGTTACATACACTTTAGATACAGAAATCAACACTCCTTTCATTCCATCTTGTGCTGCTTTTTGCAACACATCTACCAAATCTTTTTGCAATACAGATGCAATTTTTCTTTGCCTATTTGTTTCTTCCATAGTGCAAATTTACAATATTTTTATGGAGTGTATATCTTATTTTTAATGGCATACATTACCAAACCAACTCTATTTTTAACGTTTAATTTAATAAATAGGTTATTTCTGTAACCATCTATAGTTTTGGGGCTCAAATACATTTTCTCAGCTACTTCTTTATAAGTCAGTTCTGTACAAGCCAGTTTTAAAAATTCAATCTCTCTATCTTTAAGTTCTATGGTATTGCTTTCTTCGCCAGAAATAGATTGCATTAATAAATTAGTTACATTTTTTGTGTGGTAAAATCCGTTTTCAACAATTTCTAACAGTGCTTTTTCTAATACCGATTTTTCAGTATCCTTTAATAAATAGCCTACTGCGCCTGCTTTTAACATTTTTAAAACTGTTGTATCTTCATCTTCTACAGATAAAGCCATAACATTTACATTTGGGTGTGTTTTATTAATCCATTCAGTTGTTTCTATACCATTCATAATGGGCATATTAATATCCATTAAAACCACATTGGGTATATTAGATGCTGATGCAGAGAATTTATCAATCACTTCTTGCCCATTTTTACAAGTATATAAAACTTTAAAATTCTCAAAAGTATTTACCATAGTTTGTATGGCTTGCGATAGTAACGTATGATCGTCTACTACAATTACCGTAAATTCTTTCATAATGTATAATGTATTTCTAAAGTAGTTCCTTTATTTTTTTCTGATGTAAACTGTGCAGTTGCATTAATTAATTTGGCTCTATTTTTTATATTTATCAATCCAATACCTTCTTTTTTTACTTCGGATGAAAAACCTATTCCATTGTCTTTAGCTGTAATTAACAAATCTGTTTCTCCATAGGCTAAAGTTACGTTTAGCTCGGAAGCTCTTGCGTGTTTTATGGTATTTGAAAAAAATTCTTGTAAAATTCTAAAGATGATGATGCTCGATTTTTGTTCAATATCTCTTTCGTTACCAGAAACCTCTAGGGTAGAAGTTATAAAATTTAAACGATTAAAACGATCAATTTCTAATTGAACAGCCTCTCTTAAATCTATAGTACTCATTGCTTCAGGGTTAATAAGTTTAGACAACGCTCTTACTTCTGTTAACCCTTTTGTAATGGTATTAGACACTTCTTGTATGTTCTCTGTTGTTGCACTTTGCAATTGAATTTTTGCTAATGTTAACAATTGACCAATATTATCATGCAACTCCCAACTAATGTTTCGTAAGGTTTCTTCACGAATTTCTATTTGTGTTTCTGCAATTGTTCTTTCAAATTCTTTTCTTTCTTTTTCTTGTTCTGTAAGAATATCATTCTTTCTATTTTGAAATATTGAAAATAAAATAATTATTCCAAAGACCATTAACAATGCAATAATTGTAGTAATGATTATGACAATTTCCGAACTTTTCTCAACCATATTAAATTTACTATAAAAACTATATGCATTATAAGCAGAATAAATGCTGGAACCGTAAATAGAATTCGATTATGCAATTTACCTATAAAAGACATAGTAATAAATGGTAAGTTACCAAAATAATAAATGAGCAAGCCAACAGTAATCCAAAAAAATAGCTGTTTTTTATAATTCATAATTTTTTTGGAGTTAAGTAACTCTTGGAAATAAAAAAAGAAAAATGGTACCACACAAAAGTGTAGAAGTATTACTGTATAATTTTGGAGTTCAGTAAACACAAAACTAAAGGCATAAACTATATAAAAAAAGATTGAAGTATAAACAATTACTTTTTTAGCCAGTTTTGTGTTTGTAGCATAATAATATATTAAAGCTACTGAACCATACTCAAAAAATGTATAGATATTATATAAATAAGCATCACTTCCTTCATTAATTAGACCACCTAAAAAATCAGCTAGAACTGCGAATATTAAGTAAGAAATAAAAAAATAATACTGTTTACTCTTAAAACTATTAAAAAAGAATAGGGTTAAAAGTAGACTTGTAAATTCTAAATAGATCAATGAAGCTTGAAATAAATCCATACCATTAATAAGGAGGTGGAGTTGGATTCAATCTATTTGCAGAAGAACTTTCTAAACCATCCTGCATATTTAAGTTAAGTATTCCTGCTGTGTTTACTTTTTTTGCTCTTACTTTATTCAAGAATTGTTGTATTTCTGCAGGTTTACCCTTTTCAGAATATAATGGTTCAAATGCTACATCATTTTTGTCACCCACTTTTGTTGTTGGTGTAAAAATTAAAGTTTGTACGTTTCTTAATTCTTTATCTTTATAGTTTTTAGGATACGTAGATGGATAAATTCTAAACCCAGTAAGTGGAATATCTTTTTCTTTAGATATTCTTTCTATATAAGCAATATACTGCTTTAAATCATCTATATTATACCAATTGTATACTGTAGATACTGAACGTTTTCCACCGCTAACTTTTTTTAAATACTTGTCCAATTCTTTTTTGGGTCCATTATAAAATGTGGTCAACATATCATCCATTTCTTCATAAGTAATAATCTGAGATGGTTTTTTGCTATTTGGGTAACACGATTCATCTACCTTTTCAGTATCACTTGGTTTAATTTCTGGTTGACTTGATTCCGTTTTACAAGACAAAATAAAAATTGATAACGCGAAAAAATAAAATAATTTAGTTAGTTGAGATTTCATTTTTTTAAAAAATTATATGTTTATAAATACTAATGTACAATTTAAATATAATTATAACTTAAGTCTAAATCAAAAAGAGGGTTTTTCCCCTATTTATTTAGGGGTTTATATTGCTGTACCATCGAATAAAAAATTAGACCTTTGATACAAGAAGAAAGAAATATCTCGATAGGGAAAATTGCTCAAAAAAACATCTTTATAAGTAAAGATGTTTTTTTATTCTGTAAATTGAAATTAAGTAAAAAAAAGACTCAAAATAAATTTATTTTGAGTCTTTCTATTTATTGATGTACAATTAATTTAGTCTGCTAAAATAATTGCTTTGTTATCATTTAATTCTAAAGTTCCAGAACTAATTTGTAAAGTTAAAACTTTGTCATCGTTGGCGTGCGGAACTAGTTTACCATTTAAGTCATCTAATTCTATTTGCTGTTTATGAATGTGTATGTGTATCTCACCTTCTTTTAAAACAGATACCACAGGCGCATGATTATTCAACATTTGAAACTCACCATTTACACCAGGTACTGTTAACGAATCAACCTCTGATGAAAATAAAATAGCTTCTGGTGTAACAATTTCTAAAAACATTTTCTTTTAGTTTTTAATTTTTAGTTTTTGGTTACTTACTCATAACACAAAACTCAAAACTTTGTTTATGCTTCAGCTAACATTTTTTCACCAGCATCAATTGCATCTTGAATTGATCCTCTTAAGTTAAATGCTGCTTCTGGATATTTATCTAACTCACCGTCCATAATCATATTAAATCCTTTAATGGTGTCTTTAATATCAACTAAAACTCCAGGAATACCTGTAAATTGTTCAGCTACATGGAAAGGTTGAGATAAGAAACGTTGTACACGTCTTGCTCTATGAACTACTAATTTATCTTCTTCAGATAATTCTTCCATACCTAAAATTGCGATAATATCTTGTAATTCTTTATAACGTTGTAAGATTTCTTTTACTCTTTGTGCACAATCATAGTGCTCATCACCTAAAATTTCAGCAGTTAAAATTCTTGAAGTAGAATCTAAAGGATCTACTGCAGGATAAATACCTAACTCTGCAATTTTACGAGACAATACTGTAGTTGCATCTAAGTGCGCAAAAGTAGTTGCTGGTGCTGGATCTGTTAAATCATCTGCAGGTACATAAACAGCTTGTACAGATGTAATAGAACCTTTTTTAGTAGATGTAATACGCTCTTGCATTGCACCCATTTCTGTTGCTAATGTTGGTTGATAACCTACTGCTGATGGCATACGACCTAATAATGCAGATACCTCAGAACCTGCTTGTGTAAATCTAAAGATGTTGTCTACAAAGAAAAGTACATCTTTACCCTGTGCTTCTCCTGCTCCATCTCTAAAGTATTCTGCAATAGTTAAACCAGACAAAGCAACTCTTGCACGTGCTCCAGGTGGCTCATTCATTTGACCAAATACGAAAGTAGCCTTAGAATCTTTCATTCCAGCTTTATCAACTTTAGATAAATCCCATCCTCCTTCTTCCATAGAATGCATAAAATCATCACCATATTTGATAATTCCAGATTCTAACATCTCTCTAAGTAAATCGTTTCCTTCACGAGTTCTTTCTCCAACACCTGCAAAAACAGATAAACCACCATGTCCTTTTGCAATATTGTTAATTAACTCTTGAATAAGTACAGTTTTACCTACACCTGCACCACCAAATAATCCAATTTTACCACCTTTTGCGTAAGGTTCAATTAAGTCGATTACTTTAATACCAGTAAATAAAACTTCTGTTGATACAGATAAATCTTCAAACTTAGGCGCAGCTCTATGAATAGGCAAACCGTTTTCATTTGCCTTTTTTAAATTACCTAAACCATCTATGGCGTCTCCTGTTACGTTAAATAGGCGTCCGTATATATCGTTACCAATTGGCATTTGAATTGGGCTACCAGTAGCTATAACTTCTGCGCCTCTCTGTAAACCATCAGTAGCATCCATAGAAATTGTTCTAACAGTATCTTCACCAATGTGTTGTTGAACTTCTAAAACTAAAATAGAACCATCTGCTTTTGTAATTTCTAATGAATCGTAAATCTTAGGAAGCTCATTTTCAGTATTGAATTCAACGTCAATAACTGGCCCAATGATTTGAGAAACTTTACCTGTTGTTGTAGACATTTTTGTATCTAATTAAATTATTATTTGTTGATAGAATTTTTTATTCTTTTAAGAATGTGCAAATTTACTTTTTTTGAACGGAACTAAAAAGTTATTTTAAATAAAAAAGTCCCATCGTAATGATAGGACTTTTTTATTTAAAATATTAGAATTTAGTTATTTGCTTTAACTTCTACTCTTCTATTTTTTGCTCTACCAGCTGCAGTGCTGTTTGAAGCTATTGGCTGTGATTCTCCAAAACCTTTTGCAGTTAATCTTGAAGATTTTACTCCGTTTTTAACTAAATAGTCTTTTACAGCATTTGCTCTCTTGTCTGATAAAAGCATATTATAAGCTTTTGTTCCAGTGCTATCTGTATGACCATTGATATCAAACTCAGAGTCTACAAACTCGTTCATTACACCAATCATACCATCTAATTGTTGAGTTACACCTGCTTTGAAAGTTGCTTTACCAAAATTAAATAAAATCGGTGTTTCAAAAGTACCTTCTTTAACTTTTTTAAACTCAGCACATCCTGAGTTAGACGCTACACCTGCTTCGTTAGGGCATTTATCGTCTTTATCTAAAACGCCATCACCATCAGTATCTGGCCAAGGACATCCATTATTCGCTGCTGGGCCTGCTACAGAAGGACATTTATCGTCTTTGTCTACAACTCCATCACCATCAGCATCTGGACAACCTTTATTTGCTTTTGTACCCACTTCATTTGGACACATATCATCTTTATCTGCAACCCCATCACCATCAGCATCTGGACAACCATTCATTGCTGCTAAACCAGGTGTATTTGGACATGCATCATCTGAATCTTTAATTCCATCACCATCAGCATCTGGACAACCATTAAATTCTTCTAAACCTGCAACTTCGGGACATGCATCATTTTTATCGTACACACCATCACCATCAGTATCCGTTCCTCCAAATTGAATTAATAAACCTAAAGAAGTTTGTATATGGTTTTCTACTTCATCTGAAAAACCATATTTTGAACCATGCTGGAAACTTAATCCTAAATTATCGTTAAACCATGTATTGAACCCAAAACCGGTACCTAACATACCCGCACCTTTAGAATCAGCTGAAACATATTCTCCTCCTAAATACACAAAAGGATCAAACCAACCCGTTTCTCCGAATAATTTATTTAAATCATATTTCACATTTAAACCTATAGCATAGTATAAGAAATCAGAATCATCCTCTTCATATAAGTAGGTAATTTTATTTAAAGATCCAGCTAATTGCAATGAAAAACCTTTTTCTAAATATCTTTCTGCGGTAATACGAGATATAGAAGGTAAAAAATTCCACTCTTCACTTCCTAAGTGATCTAAAGCTTTATCCACAAAAGTATTAGAAGGATTATAAAAATCTACAACATTTACACCAAAGCCCACAGCCCAAGGATTGTTTTCATCTTGTGCACTAACATTGTTTACAGTAAACAACGCAAACAAAGCTATCACAGCTAATTTTAATCGTTTCATTATCAAATTTTTAAATTAAAAGTTCTTTATTATTACTCACAAAAGTAAGTTGTTAAAACTAATTAACAAAGACAAATCTACAAAATATTAGCAAAACAGCAAGTTTTTACAAATTTTAAATAACATTCAACTCTTTGCCAACTTTAATAAAAGCTGCTATAGATTTATCTAAATGCTCTTTTGTATGCGCTGCGGATAATTGAACTCTTATCCTTGCTTTATCTTTTGGAACTACAGGAAAAAAGAATCCTATAACGTAAATGCCTTCTTCTAGTAATTTATTTGCCATAATTTGAGATAACTTAGCATCATAGAGCATTACTGGTACAATTGCAGCATCAGCACCTGTTAAATCAAAACCGGCTTTCTGCATCTCTGCCCTAAAATAATTGGTATTCCACTCTAATTGATCTCTTAAAGATGTATTATCTGCAATTAAATCAAAAACTTTTAAAGAGGCACCCACAATTGCAGGTGCTAATGAATTTGAAAATAGGTAAGGTCTTGAACGTTGACGTAAAATTTCTATAATTTCTTTTTTACCTGTTGTATAACCGCCCATTGCTCCACCAAGTGCTTTTCCTAAAGTTCCTGTAACAATATCTACTCTATCCATTACATTTTTTAATTCTACAGTTCCTCTTCCTGTTTTTCCTATAAAACCAGTTGCGTGGCATTCATCAACCATTACTAATGCATCATATTTATCGGCTAAGTCACAAATTTCATCAAGTTTTGCTACAATTCCATCCATAGAAAAAACACCGTCTGTAACGATAATTTTAAAACGATGGTTTTGTTTATTAGCCTCAATTAACTGATTTTCTAAAGATTGCATATCATTATTAAGATATCGATAACGCGCTGCTTTGCATAAACGAACACCATCTATAATAGAAGCATGATTTAAACTATCTGAAATAATTGCATCTTCTTTTGTTAGCAATGGCTCAAAAACACCACCATTTGCATCAAAACAAGCAGCATATAAAATGGTATCTTCTGTCTGGTAAAAATCTGCAATTTTTTCTTCTAACTGTTTGTGAATATCTTGTGTACCGCAAATAAAACGAACTGAAGACATTCCAAATCCGTGTGTATCCATAGCGTCTTTAGCTGCTTGAATTACCTCTGGATGATTGGATAACCCCAAATAATTGTTGGCACAAAAATTAATAACCTCTTCTCCTGTTGAAATTTTAATCACAGCGTCTTGAGAAGATGTTATGATTCTTTCTGATTTGTATAAACCTGCTTCTTGTATTTCTTTAAGTTCTTTTTTTAGAGTATCTTTAATTTTACCGTACATTTTTTATCGATTTAAAAAAAACAAAGTTACAAAGTTTCTTTTTACTGATTAAACTTCAACAAGTTCAATTTGATCATTCATATAAATAAGCATTTTTTTATCTACCTTAAAATCCATGGATTGCAATACATGCTGGTATTTTAAGAGCTGCTGATGATGTTCTTTTGATGGATGACCTGTTTTATAATCGATAATAACAACTTTACCATCATCAAAAACCAATCGATCTGGAATGATGACTTGATTATCCACGTCTACAACCTCTCTTTCATTATAAATAATAACATCTGTAGAAAAATAATTTGCGATTTTTGGATGATTTATAACCTCCTTTATCGTTTTGGTAAAATCGGATAATTGTTTATCATTTAAAACTCCTTGTTGATGATACTGAAAAAGTACGCTATCAACATCGTTCTTTGTGTAAATTTTTGCAAAAATTTCATGTAATAGATTCCCATAATCTATAGCTTTTCCTTGTTCTGTATTCCATAATTTTGATGAACTTGCTAATAAAACCAGATTATGATCTTGCCAAGGTGTAGAAATAAAATCTTGTTGAATTTCTGTAAAAGACTCTTTATTTTCTTTACAACTGATTCTATTTTTTGCTCCAAATTCATATGCTAAAACCTCATCGCTCCAAAGATTATTTTTTTTCAAGTAGTTGATCAAAACTCCTGAATAATAATTTGTATTTTCCTCTCCTTTAGCAGATATTTTATACTCAGTTATGATATGTAATTGCTCTACAGCTCTGGTTAAGGCAACATACAATAAGTTAAAGTTATCTAACTCTAGCTCTTCTCTTTGCTGATTGTATATCTCTAAACCTCTGCTATTTACCAAACTTAAATCTTTATTATAAGAGACCAAAAGTTCTTCGAAATTGTTAAAATATCTTGGCAACTTGTCTAACCAAACTTTTGGGTTAATTTGACGATAAATATCTACATCACCTGGAAAAATAACCACAGGAAACTCTAAGCCTTTAGATTTATGAATAGTCATTATTTGTACAGCATTGGCAGTTTCAGAAGCAACAATGCTTAGTTTTCCTTTTTTGCGTTCCCAAAATTCTAAAAAATCTAAAACACTGGTTCCTTTTCTTTGTTGCTCTAAAACAACGTCTAAAAAAAACTGAACATAAGCATCGGAAGAGTTTACCAACAGAAAAGCTCTAATAATTGCTTCAATTTTTTCGTAAAATGGTAGCTGATGAAAGTTTAAAACATCAAAATTAACTCCATATTTTTGAAGTTGAACAAATAGCGAAATAGTATCAAATTTTACCAATTGATTACAAAACTGATGTTTAGATTCAACAATTTTTAAATGCTGATGTAAAAAATATAGCACTTCAAAACGGGTTTCTTCATCAGATGGATTTTGAATGATCTGTAAAACATCAATTATAAAATTGATTTTACTACTATTTTGTAACAACAAAGTTTCTGAAGAAACAATAGCTAAGCCGTTTTCTGATAAATAATTCGCAATTGCTATTCCGTCTTTTTTTGTTCTCGTCAACACGCAAATTTCATTCAAAGAAAAATCATCTTTCAATTCATTGATTTTTTCTAAAACTTTTTTAGGATATTTTATTGACTCATTTTCTTTATCTTCTTCCTTTGGTAAAAAATCTAAGGCAACATACCCCCCTTTTTTACTGTTTTTTAATTGCTGATTGCCCTCTATAAATAACTTCTTGTACGATTCATTTTGTAGAAAATTGGCTGTATGTTGAAAAAACAAATTATTAAAATTAATGACTTCGGAATAGCTCCTAAAATTGGTTTCTAAAGTTTCTATTTTCTTTTCTACAAAAAACGGATTCTCATTAGCTGTACCCAAATTAATAAACTGCTCTGCTTTTCCTCCACGCCATCTGTAAATGGCCTGTTTACCATCGCCCACCAATAACAAATTACTGTTTTCTTGTGCTAAAGCATTGTCTATTAACGGAATTAAATTTTGCCATTGTAATACAGATGTATCTTGCATTTCATCAATAAAATAATGTTGAAAACGCTGCCCAATTCGCTCATAAATAAATGGTGCTGGCTGATGTTTTATATTGTCTGAAATTAGTTGATTAAACTCTGCATTTAATCTGATATTATTCTCTTCTTTTATGCTTTCTAACTCTTGATTGATATTATTTAAAACCGCTAGAGGAATAATACTTTTTAAAGCTAGTTTATTTAACACAAACTGACCATAAATTTCTTTTGCCTGTTGATAAAATGCAATAATTTCAGGTACTATACCTTCTATGGTTTCAGCTATAGCAACTGCGGTTGACTTTGAGTAATATTGATGATTGTCAATTGCTTTTTCTATGGTTGCACTTCGCGTAACAAAACTAAAATTGAACCCTTTTTGGCTGATATCATTAAAGAACTTCGGAATGGAGCCTCGCATAAAATCTTTCGTTACTAAATTATTTTCAGCAATTAAACTGCAACAGTTTTGCCCAATTTGTTGAAATGATTTTTGCAATTCTTTTTGATGAGTAAAAAGTTCTGCTTTTAAATTGATAAAATCATTTAACTGCTTATTTGCTAGTTTTCTAAAATGTTTTACATCATCTTCTTTTAGTAAAATTTTAGCAAATTCATTTAAATCTCTAGAGATATCCCAAGATTTATCATCATCTGTTTTATCTAAAGAGTATTCAATTAAAACATTGGTTAGTTTTTTTTCTGTACCTATTTTAGAAATTAACACATCAACAGCTTCATTTAGTAAAGAATCTGCGTCCATTTCTACTTCAAAATTGAGCGATAAACCTAAATCGTACGCAAAATTCTTGATAATTTTGTGCGTAAAACTATCTATTGTTGTAATTGCAAAAGCAGCATAATTTTGCAGAATTACATCCAGAATTTTTTTACTTCTAGTTTTAATTGTAGGTTTATCAACAGTAATTTCTTGAATAATAATTTTAAAAAGATCATTTTCTACACCCTCAGAAAAATCTTCTAAGTTAGATAAAACACGTTCTTTCATTTCGCCAGCTGCTTTATTGGTAAAGGTAATTGCCAGCACTTTTTGAAAAGTGTAAATATCTTCTGATCTTAAAAGAACTTTAAGATATTCTTTAACTAACGTAAAGGTTTTTCCACTTCCTGCAGAAGCATTATAAACTTGAAATGTTGATGGTTGTTGCACAATTTCTTTTTAAACACGAGTAGCACGAATCTACATAAATAAACTTAAAATTATGACACAGATTTCACAGATTTTCACTGATAAAACTAAAATTAAGGTTGGAGTTCCTTCCCTTTGGGAAGGCTGGGATGAGATTAACCTAAACCAACATCTAAAGACATCATTACAATAAAGCCACCTATAAAACCTAATGTAGCAATATCTGTGTATTTATCTAGTTGCGTTTCAGGTATTACCTCTTCTACAACAACAAAAATCATTGCGCCTGCTGCAAATGCTAAAGCATAAGGTAAAATTGGCGTAAAAAAAGAAACAGCTAATGCTCCTAACACTGCTGCAACTGGCTCTACAATTGCAGACAATTGACCAAACCAAAAACTTTTTAATCGGCTTACACCTTGACGTCTTAAAGGCATTGCTACAGCAAAACCTTCTGGGAAATTCTGAATTCCGATACCAATTGCTAAAGAAATCGCTGCGATAATCATCTCTGTTTGCTCAACACCTACTAAAGTTGAGGCCGCTCCAAAAAGCACTCCTACTGCCAAGCCTTCAGGTATATTGTGCAATGTAATTGCTAAAACCAATAAGGTAGTTCTGTGCCAATCTGTTTTAACACCTTCTTTTTCGCTTTCTTTAAAATTAATATGCAAGTGTGGCAGCCATTTATCCATACCAAATAATGCCAAAGCGCCCATAGCAAAACCAACTGCTGAAGGCAAAACTTTTACAAAACCTTCACCTGGACTATTGTCAATTGCAGGCGCTAATAAACTCCAAAAACTTGCAGCTACCATAACTCCACCTGTAAATCCCAACATACCGTCTAAAACAGCTCTGTTCATTTTCTTAAAAAAGAATACTAGCGCTGCTCCAAGAGCCGTTAATCCCCAGGTAAATAATGATGCATATAAAGCAGCTTGAATAGGGTGCTCTTTGCCAAAAGCAACTAATTGATCAAAAGAATTCATAATTTTTTTATGTATAAATTGTTTGCTATTTTCTTTGATATTGACAGTCTTTCTTCTCTAACCTTTATGTACAAGGAGTCGTCAAAATCTTCTTTTTCTAGAACGGTTATTTTTTCACCTAATGTAATGCCTTTTTTGTCTAAAAATTGTAAAAAATCTGACGAAGAATCATCTACTCCAACACAAATGCCACTTTCTTGCTTTTTTAATGTAGATAATAAACTTTTTTCTATTGTTTTTAAGTTACCTGCTTTATCAGGAATTGGGTCTCCATGCGGATCATGAGTAGGAAACCCTAACAATGCATCTAATTGATTTATTAATTTAGGAGATTTAATATGTTCTAATTGTTCTGCAACGTCATGAACTTCATCCCAAGAAAAATTCAACTTTTCAACTAAAAAAACTTCCCACAACCTATGCTTACGAACAATATTTGCTGCTGTTTTTTTACCCAACTCTGTTAATTTTACCCCTTTATACTTTTTATAAACCACAACTTTTTTTTCAGATAACTTTTTAATCATATCTGTTACAGAAGAGGCTTTAGTTTTTAGTTGTTCTGCAATTGCATTTGTACTAATGCCTTTATCAGAATCTAACTCTAAATGATAAATTGTCTTTAAATAATTTTCTTCAGATAGGGTAAACATAAGTTGTTTTTTCTAAAAACAAATATAGTATTTTTATTTATATCAAAATATATTTTTAGTCTTATCTAAAATATATTTTATATTTGTAAAAATTTAAATTATGAGACAACTAATTTTTCTTAGTGTTTTATGGATCCCTTTTTGCATTATAGGGCAAACTGTATCTGGTAAAATAACTTCTAATACAGGTAAGGTAATCCCTTTTGCCTTTGTGTATGTAAAAGGAGATAATAACGGAACTTCATCAGATATCAACGGCTTTTATAAACTTGATAATGTATCAGGAAAAGTTATTATTGCTGTAAGTTATCAAGGATATAGAAAAATAAATAAGGAGATTACGATATCTAAAAATGAAAGTAAAACGTTAAATTTTGAATTGATTCAAGATCAATTAGGCTTAGAAGAAGTGGTTGTAACCGCTACAAGAAATCGAATTGAAAAGAGAAAAACACCTGTTGTGGTATCTACTATAAAACCACGATTATTACAGGCAACACAGTCGCAATCTATGGCAGATGGTTTAAATTTTGCTCCTGGAATTCGTGTAGAAACCAATTGTCAAAATTGTGGTTTTACCCAAGTACGTTTAAACGGTTTAAGTGGTGGATACACACAAATTTTACTAAATAGCAGGCCTGTTTTTACCTCTTTAATTGGGGTTTATGGCTTAGAACAAATTCCAACAAATATCATAGAAAAAATAGAGGTTGTTAGAAGTGGTGGCTCTGCGTTGTATGGTTCTAGTGCCATAGCAGGCACTGTAAATGTAATTACCAAAGAACCCATTTTAAATTCTTGGCAAATTGGCACCAACTTAGCTTTAATTGATGGTAAAACACCTGATAGAAACTTAACTTTTAACAATTCTTTAGTTACTGATGATTTAAGTAGTGGAATTTCATTTTTTGGAAATTACAGAAATAGAGCTGCCTTTGACGCTAATGAAGATGGCTTTACTGAATTGGTGGCCTTAAAAAACACAACTATAGGTGCAAATGCATTTCTAAAACCAACAGAAAGAAGTAAGATATCTTTAAATTTGGCATCAATTCAAGAATATAGAAGAGGGGGAAATAAATTATACCTAGCACCTCAGTTTACAGATATCACAGAAGAATTAAATCACGATACCTTTATAGGTGGTTTAGAATATGAGACGTACAGCAAAGATGATTCAAAAAAAATTAACATTTACACCTCTGTTTCTCATACAGATAGAGATAGTTATTATGGAGGGTTAGGAGGCGCAAGAACCAGACAGGATAGTATTACTGCTAACAATGCGTTTGGAACCACTAACGATTTGGCTTGGATAAATGGTTTGCAGTTCACTAAATCTTTTAAAAATAAAGATGTTTTAACTATTGGTTCTGAATACAATCACACCAATACAAAAGATGAAATTTTAGGCTACAATAGGCTCATAGACCAAACTGTAAATTCTTTTGGTTTGTATGCCCAGTATGAATGGAAACCTACAGAAAAATTTACTACCTTAATTGGAGCTAGATTTGATAATGTTACTGTTGATGGCAAGTATACAGTTGC
Organism: Polaribacter litoreus; assembly: GCF_054584775.1. Lineage (NCBI taxonomy): Bacteria > Pseudomonadati > Bacteroidota > Flavobacteriia > Flavobacteriales > Flavobacteriaceae > Polaribacter > Polaribacter litoreus. Next base: position 114,902 of record NZ_JBTLRD010000007.1, read on the forward strand.
AGGAATGCAAAGAACTGTTAATGGCAATCAAAATGCCTTTTCACCAAGATTAACTATTTCTTATCAGTTTACAGACGCATTAAAATTTAGAGGTGGTTATGCCAGAGGTTTTAGAGCCTCACAGGCTTTTAACGAAGATTTACACATTTCTAGTGTTGGAGGTGAACCTAGTTTTGTGCTACTTTCTGATAATTTAAAAACAGAATATTCTAACGCTTTTACTGGTTCATTCAACTTTTCTAAAAACATCAATCTTTTACAATTAGATTTTTTAGTAGAAGCTTTTTACACCAATTTAAAAGACCCATTTACCTTGGTAAGCACTGGAGCTGTTTTGCCTAATGACTCTATTTTAGAAGAAGTTAGAAATGGATCTGGTGCAAAAGTTTATGGATCTAACTTTGAGTTTGGGGTATCTCCTAATCAGAAATGGCAGTTTCAATTGGGTGGAACTTTACAAAAAACAGCCTATGATACACCTCAAGTTATTTTTGAAGCTGATGGTTCTACAGCTAATGAAACAGATATTATTGTTGATGAATTTGTAAGAAATCCCAATTTTTATGGATATTTTAATACAGCTTGGATTCCTAACGAAAAGTTTAATCTAGATGTTACAGGAACTTATACAGGATCTATGCTAGTTCCTAAAGTGATTAGTGACTCGGGTTTTTTACAACTCAATAACGTAGATTCTTTTTTTGATGTAAATGTAAAACTAGAATCTCATTTCGATTTTAGTGAAAACTTTATGACTACATTTTCAGTTGGGGTTAAAAACATATTCAATAACTATCAAGATGATTTCGACTCAGGCCCAACAAGAGATTCTGATTACGTGTATGGTCCAGGAACTCCAAGAACCTTTTTTATCGGTGTAAAGTTTGGTAAATTGCATTAACATGAAAATGATTTCTTTTATTTGTTTTTGTATGATGATGATCACATCAACTAAAATCATTGCGCAGAAAAAAGAAATTAATTGGATAACTTTTGAGCAACTTGATGATTCATTAAGTCGAAAACCTAAAAAAGTATTCATTTCTTTTTACGCAGATTGGTGCACATATTGCAAAAAAATGGATAGAGTTACTTTTAAAAATAACGAAGTAATTGATATTTTAAATTCTGAATATTATGCCATAAAAATGAATGCTGAATCAAAAGACACCATTTTATTTGGAGGGAAAACGTACGTTAATAAGGAAATTAAAATCAGTAGAAGACCAAATCATCAAATATCGCTTTTGTTGGCATCAAGAAAAAACAGGCCATTTAGTTTGCCTGTAAACATAGTTTTAGATGAAAATTTTAAAGTAAAAAAACGATTTTTTGAATACTTATCACCCCAAAAAATGGCATTTATATTAAAATAGATTTTTACAATAATTGTAAACTAGCTACTATTTTTCCCAAAGTCTTTTATTTCTAGAAGGGCTAAAACTATACACAATACCTGCAGAACCAAAAATATGAGACTTCTGTAATTCTCCTCCTATCGTACTGATTTTATACATTAATTGTGCATTCAAACCTATATTTTTAGCCACCCAAAGTGTTCCTCCTCCACCCGCATTTACTGTTAAGCCAGTATCTAAAAGATTTACTACACCTACACCTCCTAAAAGATACGGCCTTAAAAAAGAATCCGGATTAAAAATATCATAGCTTAAATTAAAATCAGAAGAAAAGTATTGCTGTGTATCATTAATAGAGTTAGAAAACATTACAGAAATCGTCATTTTATTTCCTAAATACCTACTTATACTAATGCCTGGTACAGTAGCAATATATCTACCACCAACAGTAGCACCATCTTCGGCAGAATATAAAACTGAAGCTGAGTTTAGCCCAATTCCCCATTTTTCCGTAAAATCTTGTGCGCTTGTAATTAAAACATTAAACAGTATAAAAAAAACGCAAAATTTAATTGAATTAGATTTATTCATAATCATAGAATTCTACAATACAATTTAATACAAATGTAATTAATTACTAAACTAATTTATATCAGAAATATTATTTTTATTAAAAGATTTATTTTTTCATACTAATGTTTCATATCCCATAATCGAGTTCGCGATTTTTTTCTTGATTGATATTTATTACCCAACGAAAAACGATATACAATCCCTCCACTAGCAAAAATATGAGAAGCCTGACTTTGAAAACCTGAGTTATTGTACTTATATAACAACTGCCCCTGTAAACCAAAATTTTCAAAAACCCAAAGCGATCCACCAACACCAAAATTAACAAGTGGTAGCGTAAAACGAGTATCAATTAAACTACCTCCCACTACAGCGTATACATTTAATAAATTTTCTGAAGTACCAAAATCGTATCGTATTTCACCATCAAAAGTTACGTATTTTTTTTGTTCTTGAATAGATTGCGAAAATGAACCAGCAATTGTTACATTTTTAAACATATACCTTGCAATATTCAATCTTGGAAATTGCTCTGAAAACCGATAACCAATTTTTTCTAAATCTTTTTCAGAATACAGTAAACCTCCTGCACCTAAGCCAATAGCCCACTTATTTATTCTATCTTGACTTTGAATAGATAGGGCTAAAAAAAGTAGTAAAGTAAATAAGTGTGTTTTTTTAACCTGTATGTATTTTTTTTTATCTTTCTTTTCCATAATGTCTTAATTTAACAGCTTTTAAAAACAAATATATTGTATTCGACAAGAAAAGAAAATTCTTGAGGGCTTTTTTATTACATAAGTATAGTACATTTGTAAAAATTTATTACGTTGAGCAAGCAGAACATTGTAAACCAATATCAAAAATCTGCGAGTGTATCGCAGTTCGTTAAAGCCCTTCAACAAGACAAAAACCATTTTCAAATTACGAATTTGGTTGGGTCTTCATTGTCTTTTGTTATTTCAGAAACTTTTAAAAAGGCAGACAAACCTTATCTTTTAATTTTTAATGATAAAGAAGAAGCTGCATATTATTTAAATGATTTAGAACAACTTTTAGGCGATAAAAATGTTCTTTTTTATCCAGGTTCTTACAGAAGACCTTACCAAATAGAAGAAACAGACAATGCCAATGTATTGTTGCGTTCAGAAGTATTAAACAGAATAAATTCTCGTAAAAAACCTGCAGTAATTGTTACTTATCCAACAGCATTAATCGAAAAAGTAGTTACCAAAACAGAACTAGAAAAAAATACGCTAAAAGTGGGAGTTAGCGATAATTTATCTTTAGATTTTGTAAATGAAGTTTTGTTCGAATACAAATTTAAACGTGTAGATTTTGTTACAGAACCAGGAGATTTCTCTGTAAGAGGTGGAATTATAGATGTTTTTTCTTTTTCTAATGATGAACCTTATCGAATTGAATTTTTTGGTGATGAAATAGACAGCATCAGAACTTTTGATGTAGAAACTCAATTATCTAAAGAAAAACTGAAAAAAGTTTCGATAATGCCAAATGTAGAAAACAAGGCATTGCAAGAAAAAAGAGAAAGTTTTTTAAAGTACATATCATCTAAAACCATCATTTTTACAAAAAACACAGAATTACTTTCTAATAGCCTCGACAAATTTTTTAGCAAAGCTGATGTTGCTTTTAAAGAGTTATCTAAAGAAATTAAGCATGCAAAACCGTCTGAGTTATTTTGTGATGGTAGCTTCATCAAAAAACAATTGCAAGATTTTACATTAGTAAATTTTGGAAATCCCAATTCTGATGAAAAATCTGATATCGTTTTTAATACACAACCTCAACCCTCTTTTAACAAACAATTTAATTTATTAATTGATAATTTAGAGGAATACCACAAAGCTGGTTTTACCAATTATATTTTTTGCGCTAACGAACAGCAAGCCAAACGTTTTCATGATATTTTTGATGATGCAGAGCAAGAAGTACATTACGAAACTGTTGTTTTTCCTCTTTATCAAGGTTTTGTAGATGTAGATCGTAAATTAGTTTGTTATACAGATCATCAAATTTTTGAACGCTATCATAAATTCAGATTAAAAAATGGTTACGCTAAAAAGCAAGCTATTACGCTTCAAGAATTAAATAAGCTTGAAATTGGCGATTATGTAACACACATGGATCATGGAATTGGAAAATTTGGTGGTTTGCAAAAAATTGATGTTCAAGGCAATAAACAAGAAGCTATTAAATTAATTTACGGCGAACGCGATATTTTATATGTAAGCATTCACTCACTTCATAAAATATCAAAATTTAATGGTAAAGATGGTAAAGCGCCTAAGATTTACAAATTAGGTTCTGGTGCTTGGAAAAAAATCAAACAAAAAACAAAAGCAAGAGTTAAACACATTGCTTTTAATTTAATTCAGTTGTATGCCAAAAGAAAATTACAAAAAGGATTTGCTTTTGGCCCAGACACGCACATACAACACGAATTAGAAGGTAGTTTTATGTACGAAGACACTCCAGATCAATTTACAGCAACTCAAGATGTAAAAAATGATATGGAAAAAGAACAACCCATGGATAGATTGGTTTGTGGTGATGTTGGTTTTGGAAAAACAGAAGTAGCTGTAAGAGCCGCATTTAAAGCTGTAGATAATGGAAAACAAGTTGCCATTTTAGTACCCACTACAATTTTGGCCTTTCAGCATTACAAGACCTTTTCTGAAAGATTAAAAGATTTTCCGATTAAAATTGATTATTTAAATCGCTTTAAAACTGCCAAACAAAAAACTATTGCCATTGATGGTGTAAATAATGGTGAAGTAGATATTATAATTGGTACACATCAATTAACCAATCAGCGTATAAAATTTAAAGATTTAGGGCTTTTAATTATTGATGAAGAGCAAAAATTTGGAGTTGCTGTAAAAGACAAACTAAAAACGCTAAAAGAAAATGTAGATACTTTAACCCTAACTGCTACTCCAATTCCGAGAACTTTACAATTTAGTTTAATGGCTGCCAGAGATTTATCAGTAATAAAAACTCCACCACCAAACAGACATCCCATAGAAAGTCATGTAATTCGTTTTGGTGAAGAAACCATCAGAGATGCCATTTCTTACGAAATTTCTAGAGGAGGCCAAGTTTTCTTTATTCATAATAGAATCGAAAATATTAAAGAAGTGGCTGGTTTACTGCAAAGATTGGTTCCATCAGCAAAAATAGGAATTGGCCATGGACAAATGGAAGGCAAAAAACTAGAGGAATTAATGCTTGGTTTTATGGCTGGTGATTTTGATGTTTTAGTATCAACAACCATTATAGAAAGTGGTTTAGATGTGCCTAATGCCAATACAATTTTTATAAATAATGCCAATAATTTTGGTTTGTCTGATTTACATCAAATGAGAGGAAGAGTTGGACGTTCTAACAAAAAAGCCTTCTGTTATTTTATAACACCTCCTTATCATATGATGACAGATGATGCCAGAAAACGTATTGAAGCTTTGGTGCTATTTTCTGATTTAGGAAGTGGAATTAACATTGCCATGAAAGATTTAGAAATTCGTGGTGCAGGAGATTTATTAGGTGGTGAACAAAGTGGATTTATAAACGATATTGGATTTGATACGTATCAAAAAATATTACAAGAAGCCATTGAAGAATTAAAAGAAAATGAGTTTAAAGAATTGTATCCTACAGATAATTCTAAACCAAAAGAATACGTAAAAGAGGTTCAAATTGATACGGATTTCGAAATTTTATTTCCTGATGATTATATCAATTCCATTACAGAAAGGTTAGCCTTGTACAACAAGTTAGGTACGTTAAACGAAGAAAAAGAATTGCAAGTTTTTGAATCTGAAATTACTGATAGATTTGGAGAAATACCTACTAAGGTTGAAGATTTATTAGATTCTGTGCGTATAAAATGGTTGGCAAAAGATTTGGGTTTAGAAAAAATCATCTTAAAACAAAAAAGAATGATTGGCTATTTTGTATCAGACCAACAAAGTGATTTTTATCAAACAGAAGCTTTTTCTAGAATGTTAAAATACGTTCAACACAACCCAAAAAGTTGTGTTATGAAAGAAAAACAAACAAAATCTGGTTTGCGTTTAATGATAACTTTTATTAAGATTAATTCTGTAAAAACTGCTTTAACAATTTTACAAAAGATATAATTCAATTGCATTGTTTGCATTGCTATAAATTAAAATACAGTTCCTTTACAAACCATTATCACAAACAAAATAATGCAAAATCAACACGCGAAAAATTTATCCATTTTACTTTTAGGAACACTCTTTGTAAGTACTTCTGGTGTTTTAGGCAGGTATATAGCAATGCCAGCAGAAGCTATTATTTTATGTAGGGCTTTTTTAGCTTCAATTTTAATGTTTGTATTTTGTAAGTACCAAAAAATTGACTTTACCATAAAATCTAAAAAAGATAAAATCTCTTTTCTAATTAGCGGATTTCTAATGGGTGCTCATTGGGTAACCTATTTTTACGCATTAAAACTATCTAATGTTGCCTTAGGAATGTTGTCTATTTATACTTATCCTGTAATTACCGCTTTTTTAGAACCTTTTTTCAGCAAACAAAAAATAAATGTTATTCATATTTTCTTGGCTATTTTGGTTCTAATTGGTGTTTATATTTTAGTTCCTGAGTTCTCTTTAGAGAATAATGAACTACAAGGAATTTTATTCGGAATACTTTCTGCATTCTTTTATGCACTCAGAAATTTAATGGTTAAAAATGAAGTAAAAACTTACAATGGTAGTTTGCTAATGTTTTATCAAATGATTGTGGTTACCGTGTTTTTGATACCAACTTTGTTTTTCAGTGATTTTTCTAATGCTATTGATGAACTGCCTTTATTATTGCTAGTTGCTTTATTAACTACAGCCATTGGGCATACATTAATGGTAAATTCTTTACAACACTTTTCTGCCACAACCACAAGTATAATTAGTAGTGTACAACCAATTTTCGGAATTATTATCGCTTATCTATTTGTAAATGAAATACCAAGCTTTAATGTATATATTGGTGGTAGTTTAATTTTACTAACTGTTGTTATTGAAAGCTTACGCAGTAAAAAGTAGATAAATGTCGTTTTTATCTAGTATAGACTGACTTGAAAAGACTACCTCTTCAACTACTAAAAGTAAAATGGCTTTCGTGTATTTATATGGCCACTTTTCCTTTTATATGAGGATGTGGATTATAATCTAACAATTCAAAATCATCAAAAGTAAAATCTTCTATATTTTTTATACTTGGATTGATTTTCATTTTTGGTAATGGTCTAATATTTCTAGACAATTGCAATTCTAATTGTTCTATGTGATTATTATAAATATGAGCATCACCAAAAGTATGGATAAATTCACCTGCTTTGTAACCACAAACTTGCGCAATCATCATTGTAAATAGTGCATAAGAAGCAATATTAAAAGGAACGCCTAAAAAGATATCAGCACTTCTTTGATAGAGTTGACAAGATAATTTTCCGTCAGAAACATAAAACTGAAAAAAAGCATGGCAAGGAGGTAAAGCTGCTTTTCCATTGGCTACATTTTCTGAAAATGAAACTGATGTATCTGGTAATACTGATGGATTCCAAGCAGAAACCAACATTCTCCTTGAATTTGGATTTTTCTTTAAAGTTGCTATCACTTCTTTTAGCTGATCTACCTCATCACTATTCCAATTACGCCATTGATGCCCATAAACGGGTCCTAAATCTCCATTTTCATCAGCCCATTCATTCCAAATTCTTACACCATTTTCTTGTAGATATTTAATATTGGTATCTCCTTTTATAAACCAAAGTAATTCATAAATTATAGATTTTAAGTGTAGTTTTTTTGTAGTTACCATAGGGAAACCTTCACTTAAATCAAAACGCATTTGATACCCAAAAACACTTTTGGTTCCAGTTCCTGTTCTATCTCCTTTTTCATTTCCGTTTGCTAAAACGTGTTTTACTAAATCGTGATATTGTTTCATAAAAAGCCCATCTTAATCTTCCCAAAGGGAAGAAATACTGTTGTGTTATTAGTACCTGTAAAAATAAAAAATGATATAATTAATCTCTTTTTTTTAATAAGATTTTATCAATAGGTTATTAACTAAATTAAAAACTTGCTAAATTTTCCCTTTTGGGAAATGTATGAAAGACAAAGGGGCTTTTAACCTATAATCATCCCTGCAATAGTTGCAGACATTAAAGAAGCGATAGTACCACCAATTAAAGCTTTCATTCCGAATTCTGATAAGGTTTTACGTTGCCCAGGAGCAAGAGATCCAATACCACCAATTTGTATGCCTATGGATGCAAAATTTGCAAAACCGCACAACATATAAGTTGCCATAATTACAGATTTATTAAAGGTTAAGTGACTAGCACTAGCTGCATTTTTCAATTCTGCTAATTGTATATAACCTACAAATTCGCTAGCTGCTAATTTAATTCCTAATAATTGCCCCATTAGTGCCATATCTTCTGCTGCAACACCAATTAACCACATTAAAGGCGCAAAAATATACCCTAAAATAAATTCTAAAGAAAGCTGTTTATACCCAGTATTTGCAGCTATAATATCATTTAAAGTAGTAACATTTCCTGTCCAACCCAAAATACCATTTACCATTGCAATAACTGCTACAAATACCAACAACATAGCACCAACATTTACAGCCAATCGTAAACCTTCTGTAGTACCGTTTGCAATAGCGTCTAATATATTTGAACCTATTTTTTCTTGAGAAACAGTAACATCTGTATTCACATCTTCCGTTTGTGGATACAAGATTTTAGAAATTACAATAGCACCAGGTGCAGCCATAACAGAAGCTGCTAATAAATGTTTGGCAAACACCAATTCTAATTGTTTATCTCCACCACCTAAAAAGCCAATATATGCTGCTAAAACAGCACCAGCAACTGTGGCCATTCCACCAATCATTACCAAAAGCATTTCAGACTTATTCATTTTTTCTAAGTATGCTTTTATCAATAAAGGCGCTTCTGTTTGTCCTAGAAAAATATTTCCGGCTACTGATAAACTTTCCATTCCAGAAATCCCTAAAAATTTAGAAAGGCCAATGGCGAGTATTTTCACTACTTTTTGAATAATACCTAAATAAAACAATAGTGAGGTAAGCGCAGAGAAAAAGATAATTGTTGGCAAAACTTGAAAAGCAAAAATATAGCCAAAAGTATCCATATTACTAACCATTCCTGAAAACAAGAATTCACTACCTGCTTTTGTGTATTCTAAAATCTCAATAAAAATCCCCCCAATAAACTCAAATATTGCTTGAATAAATTTTACTTTTAAGACGCCTATTGCAATTAACAATTGCAAGGCTAAACCAATACCAACTTTTTTCCAATCAATAGCTTTTTTGTTGCTACTAAATAAAAAAGCAATCAAAATTAAAACTAACATTCCTAAAACACCTCTCCACAAACTATGTATAGAAAATCCCTTACTAGGAATAATTTCTGAGGTTGCTATTACTGCATCTGCCTCTTGAGAAAATATTGAAACGGATAAAAAACAAAGAATTAAGACAACTAATTTTTTCATTATTGGTTCTATAATTTAAGGACGTTTACTAATTTCGTCTCTAATTTTGGCTGCAAGTTCATAGTTCTCGTTCGCTACAGCATTATTTAGTTGATTGTGTAATTCCTTTAATGATAAGGTTGAAAAATCATTTGCTTTTTGGGGTGAAGAAACCTCAAAATCTATTGGTAATTCAGAAGATTCATCCTTATTCTCTATATCCATTTCCTCTTCTACCTTTAAATAAATACCAGCTTTATCTAAAATATTTTCGTAGGTGTAAATTGGTGAATTAAAACGAACAGCAATAGCAATGGCATCTGAAGTTCTAGTATCAATTACTTCTTCAACACCTTCTCTTTCGCAAATTAAACTAGAAAAGAAAACTCCATCTACCAGCTTATGAATAATTACTTCTTTTACAACAATACCAAAGGTATCTGAAAAAGTTTTGAATAAGTCGTGTGTCAAAGGTCTTGGTGGTCTAATTTCGGTTTCTAGAGCAATTGCTATAGATTGTGCTTCAAAAGCTCCAATTATAATGGGTAAGGTTCTAGTTCCTTCAATCTCACTTAAAACTAAAGCATAGGCTCCTGTTTGTGTTTGACTGTATGAAATTCCTTTAATGGTTAGTGGTATTAAACTCATATATCATTCTACAAAATCAAAAAAAAGAAATTTATAAGTGGTTTATAAACCATACTTTTTTGAAGGGCACAATTTAATAAAAATAATAGACTGAGCCTTTTTATTTTACGAGTTTTTACCAAAAGAAAAAACCTATTAGGTTACTAAGCTAATAGGTTTTCATTAAAAAACTGTGTTTGAATATTTGAATTAAGCTTGCTTAAAAGCTTTTAGCTTCTCTATTAATTGCGGAACCACCTCAAAAGCATCACCTACAACCCCATAATCTGCAGCCTTAAAAAATGGTGCTTCTGGGTCTGTATTAATAACTACCTTTACTTTAGAGGCATTAATACCTGCTAAGTGCTGAATGGCACCAGAAATTCCAATAGCAATATATAGGTTAGAGGCTACTGGTTTACCTGTTTGCCCCACATGTTCTCCATGAGGTCTCCAGCCTAAATCTGATACTGGCTTAGAACAAGCTGTTGCAGCTCCTAAAACATCTGCAAGTTCTTCTACCATACCCCAATTTTCTGGTCCTTTTAAACCTCTACCTGCAGAAACAACAATATCTGCATCTGCAATGGTTACTTTACCTGTAACTCTTTCTACTTTTGTTGATGTTACTCCTGAATCTACAATTGTAGCTTCGAAATTTTCTGTTGTACCAGCTACAGTATTTTCAAAAACTCCGTAAGAATTTTTAGCAACACCAATAATTTTATTTGCTGTTGTTATTACAGTATTGCTAAAACCTTTATTTGAAAAAGCTTTTCTTTTAACAGTAAAAGGACTAGTAGAACTTGGTAATGCAACTACATTTGATGCATAACCTGCATCTAGAGCAACTGCCAATATTGGAGCTACGTGTAAAGTATCTATACTAGAATCTAAAATTACCGTATCTGAACCTTGTGCTTCTGCAACTTGCTGAATTACTGATGCATATTGTTTGGCATTAAAAGTTTTTAAGATTTCATTAGAAACAGCTACCACTTTTTCTGCTCCATAAGCGTATAACGCATCATTATTATCGGCATTTATTGTTAGAGCCACAATCTTACTCCCTAATTGTTCTGCAACTTTTTTTCCATATGAAACCACTTCAAAAGCACTTTTTTTGAATTTACCATCTGTTGCATCTGCAAAAACTAAAACTGACATATTTTTATATTTTTATCCTGATATTATTTCAGGAACTTTTTAATAATTCTATTTATCTTGAAAAAGATTCCGAATCAAGTTCGGTTAAATTTAATCTTAGGCATTAAATTACTTTCGCCTCATCGTGTAACAAGTTTATCAACTCATCAATATTGTTAGCATCTATTAATTTAACAGTTCCTTTAGGTGCAGGTTTTTCGAAAGATTCAATTAAAGTTGCTGGTTCTGCTTGCACTGGCTCAACAATGTTTAGTGGCTTTTTACGAGCCATCATAATACCACGCATATTTGGGATACGTAAATCTTTTTCTTCAACAATTCCTTTTTGTCCTCCTACAACTAATGGTAAAGATGTACTTAAAGTTTCGTTTCCACCATCAATTTCTCTAATAGCTGTTACAGAAGTTTCATCAATCTCAAGTCCTACACAACCGTTTACAAAGTTATAATCAATTAAAGTTGCCAACATTCCAGGCACCATTCCTCCATTATAATCTATAGATTCTCTACCGGCTAAAACCAAATCATATCCTCCATTCTTAACAACTTCTGCCAATTGCTTGGCAACCGCTAAACCATCTGTAGCCTCCATGTTTACCCTCACAGCATCGTCTGCACCAATTGCTAAAGCTTTGCGCAAAGTTGGCTCTGTAGCTAATGTTCCTACACTTACAACTGTAACTTTTGCACCTTGCTTTTCCTTAAACCACATTGCTCTTGTTAAACTAAACTCATCATAAGGATTGATCACAAACTGAACGCCATTTGTATCAAATTTCGTATCGTTTTCAGTAAAATTAATTTTAGAAGTGGTATCAGGAACATGGCTAATACATACTAATATTTTCATAAAATTCTATTTTGTAGTTGTCTTTATTGTTTACAAAACTACGGCTTTTTTTTAAAAAATACTATGCATGCATAATAAATTTTAAATAATTTAACATTTTTCGAAAACGATTGAGTATACATTGCATTGTAAATATTTCATCTAAAGATTAAACTCTTTTTAAAAACAACTACAATATAAATGCAATTAAAATTAGGTAGGCAATTAAAAAACTAAAACAGCAGTTTTGATTGATGCATTATTTGAAAACTATCTTAAAGAAAAAACAAATTTGGTTTTTGAGTAAATTTATTTTTTAAAGTTTTTATCAAAATATTATTACTTTTCAATGTCATTTTGCATCAAAAAAAGCCTTTTAGATGATGATTCTTTGTTGATTCAAAAAAATTCTAAAATAATTCACAAGATTCTTTAACTTTATAAATAGTATTCTTAAAAAATGTCAATTAATTGCTTATTTTTGCTTACCAAAACAAACAACAATTAATTCTATATGAAAACAGTTCAATTCAGGGAAGCAATTTGCGAAGCAATGAGCGAAGAAATGCGAAGAGATGATAGCATTTACCTTATGGGTGAAGAGGTTGCCGAGTACAATGGTGCCTATAAAGCAAGTAAAGGAATGCTAGATGAGTTTGGTGAAAAACGTGTAATTGATACTCCAATTGCTGAACTTGGTTTTGCAGGGGTTGCTATTGGTTCTGCAATGAATGGAAACAGACCAATTGTAGAATATATGACCTTTAACTTCTCTTTAGTTGGGATTGATCAAATTATAAACAATGCTGCCAAAATAAGACAAATGTCTGGAGGCCAATTTAATTGCCCAATTGTATTTAGAGGACCTACTGCTTCTGCTGGTCAATTAGGTGCTACTCACTCTCAAGCTTTTGAAAACTGGTTTGCAAATACACCTGGTTTAAAAGTAATTGTACCCTCAAATCCTTATGATGCAAAAGGCTTGTTAAAGGCAGCTATTAGAGATGATGATCCTGTAATTTTTATGGAATCAGAACAAATGTATGGTGACAAAATGGAGATTCCAGAAGGAGAATATATCATACCAATTGGCGTTGCCGACATTAAAAGAGAAGGTACAGACGTTACTATTGTATCTTTTGGTAAAATTATTAAGGAAGCCTACAAAGCTGCAGACGAATTAGCTAAAGAAAATATTTCTGTAGAAATCATAGATTTAAGAACTGTACGTCCTATGGATCATGATGCCATCTTAACATCAGTAAAAAAAACAAATAGATTAGTTGTTTTAGAGGAAGCTTGGCCTTTTGCAAGTGTAGCTTCAGAAATTACCTATAGAATTCAAGACCAAGCATTTGATTATTTAGATGCACCTATAAAAAGAATAACTACAGCAGACACACCTGCACCTTATTCTCCTGTATTATTAGAAAAATGGATACCAAATTCTAATGATGTTATTAAAGCTGTAAAAGAAGTAATGTATTTATAGAGTGCAATTTTAACACTTAAAAATCCTTCTTGATTTATGTTAAGAAGGATTTTTTATTCTATTAACTTTTTATTTCAACCGAAAACAATTGCGTAAATAATTTTCTATTTTACTTTATAAAACATAACAGTTTCGCTACATTTGTTTCAAAATTTTAACAAATTGATTTAATTATGAGCGAAAGTAAACCTTTGACCTTTGATGTTTTAATAGAAATTCCTAAAGGAAGTAGAAATAAATATGAATACGATTTTGCACTAAACAAAATTCGTTTTGATAGAATGCTTTTTTCATCAATGATGTATCCTGGAGATTATGGATTTATTCCTGAAACTTTGGCTTTAGACTCTGATCCTTTAGATGTTTTAGTTTTAGGTCATCAACCAACTTATCCAATGGTAGTAATGGAGGTGAGACCTATAGGTGTTTTTTATATGACAGATGAAAAAGGCCCTGATGAAAAAGTGATTTGTGTACCTGTTTCTGATCCTATCTGGAGTAAAAAAACCGATATTTCTGACCTAAATCCACATAGATTAAAAGAAATTGAACACTTTTTTCAAGTGTATAAAGATTTAGAAGAGAAAAAAGTTGATACTGGAGGTTGGGGAAATGCAGAGGCTGCTTTAAAAATTTATCACGAATGTGTAGAACGTTATGATAATAGCGAACATAAGAAGAAAAGAACCTTCACAATTTAAATTATCATATTCTTAAAATTTAAATAAAATATTAAGCTATCTTAAATTTAAGATAGCTTTTTTTATCATATATATTTTCATATTTTTACTGCCGTTTTAAACTAATCAAATTCAAAAAAAAATATGGAATCATTAATGATTTGGATGCCAATTGTAATGGCACTCCTAGGCCTAATCTACATGTGGATTAAACAATCTTGGGTAATGAAACAAGATGCTGGTGATGGTAAGATGAAAGAAATTTCAGATTACATTTATGAAGGAGCTCTGGCTTTTTTAAGTGCAGAGTATAAATTACTTGCAATTTTTGTTGTAATTGTAAGTATAGCACTAGCCGTAGTTTCGTTTGTTGTACCAACTACACACTGGTTAATTGTAATAGCTTTTATTTTTGGGGCTGTATTTTCTGCTTTTGCAGGCAATATTGGAATGAAAATAGCTACTAAAACAAATGTTAGAACTACACAGGCTGCAAGAACAAGTTTACCAAACGCTCTAAAAATATCTTTTGGCGGAGGAACAGTTATGGGATTGGGAGTTGCTGGTTTAGCCGTTTTAGGATTAACTGCTTTTTTTATCGTTTTTTACCAAAAATTTATGGGCGGAATATGGACTACTACTGCAGATATGACCATAGTTCTAGAAACTTTAGCTGGTTTTTCTTTAGGTGCAGAATCTATTGCTCTTTTTGCTAGAGTTGGTGGTGGTATCTATACCAAAGCTGCTGATGTTGGTGCAGATTTAGTAGGTAAAGTAGAAGCTGGAATTCCCGAAGACGACCCTAGAAATCCAGCTACAATTGCAGACAATGTTGGTGATAATGTTGGAGATGTTGCTGGTATGGGTGCAGATTTATTTGGCTCTTATGTAGCCACAGTTTTAGCTGCTATGGTTTTAGGTAACTATGTAATTAATGATATGGGTGGAAGCATTACAGATGCTTTTGGAGGCATTGGGCCAATCTTATTACCAATGGCAATTGCGGGTGCTGGTATTATTATTTCTATAATTGGTACAATGCTGGTAAAAATTAGCTCTAATGATGCTAAAGAAGATCAAGTAATGGGCGCTTTAAATAAAGGAAACTGGACTTCAATTGTTTTAGTAGGTCTTTCTTGTTTTGGTTTGGTTACTTGGATGTTGCCAGAAACTATGCAGATGGAATTTTTTGGTGAAGGTTTACAAGAAATCTCTTCCATGCGCGTATTTTACGCAACCTTAGTAGGTTTAGTGGTTGGTGCTGTTATATCATCAGTAACTGAATATTATACAGGGTTAGGTAAATCTCCAATCTTAAAAATAGTGCAACAATCATCAACAGGAGCTGGAACAAATATTATTGCTGGTTTAGCAACTGGTATGATATCTACATTTCCGTCAGTATTATTATTTGCTGGTGCAATTTGGGCTTCTTACGCTTTTGCTGGTTTTTATGGTGTTGCTTTAGCTGCTTCTGCAATGATGGCTACAACTGCCATGCAATTAGCTATTGATGCTTTTGGTCCTATTTCTGATAACGCAGGTGGTATTGCAGAAATGAGTGAGCAAGAACCTATAGTAAGAGAACGTACAGATATTTTAGATTCAGTAGGTAATACCACAGCAGCAACTGGTAAAGGTTTTGCGATTGCTTCTGCTGCATTAACCTCATTAGCGCTTTTTGCTGCGTATGTAACGTTTACAGGAATTGACGGAATTAACATTTTTAAAGCACCAGTTTTAGCCATGTTATTTGTAGGTGGAATGGTACCTGTAGTTTTTTCAGCTCTTGCTATGAATGCTGTTGGTAAAGCTGCTATGGAAATGGTACAGGAGGTTAGAAGACAATTTAAAGCTATTCCAGGAATAATGGAAGGTACAGGCAAGCCTGAATACGATAAATGTGTGGCAATTTCTACACAAGCCTCTTTAAAACAAATGATGTTACCTGGCTTATTAACTATTGGATTTCCTTTAATAATTGCTTTTTTACCTTTGGTTTTTGGTATGGATAAATTGGCTATTGCAGAAATGTTAGGTGGCTATATGGCTGGTGTAACTGTTTCTGGGGTACTTTGGGCAATTTTCCAAAATAATGCTGGTGGAGCTTGGGATAATGCTAAAAAATCTTTTGAGGCTGGTGTTGAAATCAATGGTGAAATGACTTATAAAGGTTCTGATGCGCATAAGGCTGCTGTAACTGGAGATACTGTTGGAGATCCTTTTAAAGACACTTCTGGCCCATCAATGAACATCTTAATTAAATTAACGTGTTTAATTGGCTTGGTTGTTGCTCCTATTTTAGGAGGACATTCAGAGCATTCAAATGCAAAAAATGATATAAGAAACGAAGTAAAAATAGAAGCTACAACTACTAATAGTAATAATTTAATTGCTGCTACCATTACTACTACAAGAAATAGAAATGGTAAAACTACTACAGAAACAGAAAAATTTACAGGAACTCTAGAAGAAATTGAAGCTAAAGCTAAAAAAGCCGGAGAAATTGTTTCTATGGATGTTCATAAAAACAAAAAAACGAATACTAAAGAAATTGAAATTATTATAAACGATAAAAAATAATTTCTCTTTCTTTAAAAAAATCAAAAAAGCCACTTTTATGTGGCTTTTTTTACGCACTATATGTACCTTTAAACAAAAAATGTCAATTTTTTCTAACGATCCTTTACAAATAATTGTGTTTCAAAGTTATGGTACTGCCAACCATTTTTACGCCAGAGGTAGAGCTTTAGAAGATGAAAAAATAACTTTAGAAAGTAATAATATTTTTAAAATACTACTAAATACCTGGAAACGTTTTGAAAGTGACGAAATTAAACACACAGCGTTAGTGATAACCTTACCAAATCTGCATACAATAAAAACAATAACAGATAAAGATGGCTATTTTTTAGTTGATGAAAAAGTAGAAGGTTTGCAAAGTTTAACAACTTCTATGGGGTGGTTGCATTTCGAATTGTCTTACGCCAACACAAAAATTAATAAAATTATAAGCAAAAAAAATAAATTTAAAGGTAGTTTATTAATACCATCTAAACATGCAGATTTTGGAGTTATAAGTGATATTGATGATACTATTTTACACACTGGTGTTGTGTCTTTATTAAAGTGGAGACTTCTTATTAACACCTTTTTTAAATCACCTTACAATAGAAAAGCATTAGAAGGTACCTCTAAATTTTATAATTTATTACACCTGGGTAACTCTGGTAAGAATAGAAATCCTTTTTTTTATGTAAGCCACAGTCCTTGGAATATGTACAGGTATTTAACTTACTTTTTAAAGAAAAATAATTTTCCAAAAGGAGCCATTTTATTAAGAGCAATGAGATCTGTTTTTTCTAAAAAGAAAAATAGTAAACCACAAAAACAAAAAGAAATTATCAATATTTTAAAAACGTATAAAAAACTGCCTTTTATTCTAATTGGAGATGCAGGAGAGAAAGATGCAGATATTTATATGGAAACAGTAACTCAATTTCCGAATAGAATTAAAGCCATTTATGTAAGAAGTGTAGCTAAAAACAGAAACAATGTTAGAATACAAAATTTGATGCAAAATTATAAAGACACTGAATTTTTATTTGTTACCAATAGCGATGAAGCTATTGCACATGCAAAAAAGCATAAGTTTATTTCATAAAATCAAAAAATGAAAACAAGTAAGCTCTCGATTTTATATTTTCGCTATTTTCTAAAAAAGGCTGGTTGAAAAGTAAATTTACATGTCATTTTTCTCAAAATCAAAAAATCTATACATTAAGTTATCAATTTATAAGTTTTTTCTATTACAGTCCAAACAACAAATTTTAATACTTTTCAGACAGCCTCTTACTATTTTAAATTATAGTATGGTTTATGCTTTTTTTCTTCCGGTAATTAATGAAATTAAAAAAAGTATAATAAATACTACAAATACTATTTTAGCGATTCCTGCAGCTGCTCCTGCTATACCTCCGAAGCCTAATACTCCAGCTATTAATGCTATTATCATAAATGTGATTGCCCAACGTAACATAGTTTAAGTTTTTAGTGATTAATATTTAAATAGTTGTATTACTATTTCTTACATATCAAATTTAATTTATTAATAAAGAGCGCATTAACTCGTTTCGCTTTAATTTTAACTCAAATAAACTCTTAAAAAATCACATCATTACATAAAAAAAGTTGCCCAAAAGGCAACTCTTTTATGTACTGTAAAAGGAATTTGTTTTAATGAATATCTTCTAAAGTTTTGATATTATCTAAACCAAATTCTATTTTGTTTTTCTGTGTTTCTAACAACGATTTTGTGCTACTTGGTAAGTGATTTTCATTTAATACCTCTTCATACTCTTTAACGGCTGTTTTTTCTCCTCTAATAGATTCTTCTAACATGGACGCTTCGTTGTCTAAAGATAACATGGCTTTGATATCCATCCAAGCTCTGTGTGCAGAACCTTTTAAGCTACCACCTTTGTCTACATCTTGATTATAAGATTTAATCTCTTCTTTTAAATCATGTCCAAAATTATATCTTTCTTGTGCTTTTGATTTAAAATAATTTTTTAGAGCTGTGTTTTCAATATTATCAGCAGCATTTTTAAAACCTTTTTCTGCGTCGTAAGTTTTTTCTAAAAGTTCATTTAATTTTTCTCCTACATGTTCTGTGTACGTATTCATTGCATTGTAATTTATTATGAACGTTTATCTTATTTTTTTGATGCTAAACGTTTTACATCATGTAAATTTTATTTTACTTTTTCTTTCACATCAAAAATACTATGAAACAAGATGTTCTTTTTGTTCAAAAGATGTAACCTTTAACTCAAATAAAAAACGATAGACTGATAACTAGTTCATAATCTCTAAAACGTATCTGTCAGTTTACTTTTTCAACATTCTAGTATCATAGCCCAGTTCTGCTAATGATTTTTATCAATAAAAAATGACAATAACTTAATGTTACTCATCTTTTAAATGATGTTCAAGTTTGCCTTTTTAGCTGTTTTTCTAGCTGTTTCGTATGCTATTATTTTATTAGAAATAATTTTTAATCTAAATATTAATTTAAAATGTAAAATCTATTAAAAATTATTTTACTTTTACCATTATCTTATTATTGGTAATTAATTTAACAGTGTAATAAATTATGGTACATATTGAGATTATTGCTGATAGTCCTAAAGACTTTTTAGAGCAGCTTCAAGATGCTATAGGTGGAGAAATAACAGAACGTTGGAGTGAGTTTGTTTTAAGAATGAATAATGAAAATGGAATTGGATATATAAGATATATCCCTTTTGACTGGGGTGTTCATTTACTTGATTTTGAAATAAAATTTCATAAAGAAATACATTTAAACGTAAAATCTCATGACGTATTTAACCCTATTCGTTTTATATATCCTTCTCTCGGTAGCTTAAAACACAAATTTGGTTTACACAATAATGTAAAAGAAGTTGGGCAATTTCAATCTTTAATCTATACAAATAAAGATGGTGGTTTTAATGATATTATTTTTCCAAAGGATGAACAATTGGCAATTAACATCATTCAAATCATTAGAAAACAGTTCCTTAAGAAAAGAACTACAAATGTTTCTACCTTAAATGATAAACTCTATGAAGTTTTTGTAGATACAGATCATGATAACAGGTTTGCTAGCTATGGTACTTTAAATTTAAAAATGGCAGACCTTATTAAGGGAATGCACAAAATAAAAGCTAAAGGTATGCTTAGAATTTTAAAAATAGAATCTCGAATTTATGAGATTTTATCTATGCATATTCAACAACACAATAAAATATTAGCTGGAAATAAATTACCAGAGGGGGTCAATAAAAGCGATTTAAAAATTGTTAGAAAAATTGGCAATGGCATTTTAAGCAATCCTGCTAAAAACTACTCTTTAGATCAGCTTTCATTTAAATCTGGCCTTACGCAAGCCAAGTTACAAGAGGGTTTTAAATTTTTATATCATAGAACTGTAACAGAATATATTAGGCATGTACGTTTAGAATCTGCAAGAGATATGTTAAAAAATACAGATTTAAATATTTCTCAAATTGTATATAGTATTGGTTTTAGTAGTAGAAGTTATTTTTCTAAGATATTCAAAGAAAAATATGGTATCACTCCAAATCAATTTAAAAAAAAACTAAAAAAAGTAGCGTAATAAAAAAGCCCTGATATTTCATAAAATATCAAGGCTCTAATCAACCAACCATTATAATTACATAATTTAACTTATTTTTCTTCTTATTTTAAAATTTTTTTTATCAACATTAAAATACCATATTTACTAATGGTCCTAAAAGCTGACGTTAACCAGTTTACAGGTTTTAAGAATTCCTCAAAATTATGTTTTACAATTTTTAATTCTTCTTTTGCAATTTCTTTTTCAAGTTCTAACTTTCTTAAATCTTTTTCAATTTCAGCAAAAGAGGTGTACGTTTTCATAATGGTTATGGTTTAGATTTAAAAAATTGTTGAGATATTTTTATAATGATTTTCTTATCGATAAGTTGTCTGAATAAATAAACGACAAAACCAAATATCATTAAGGCAAAACCAACAAGTAAATATCCTAGAGACGTATTGTTTAAGTAATCTCCTAAAGCAATTGCTCCTGCAATAGACATAAATATTACACCTACACAGAGCAAGCTACCTATTAAAAAAAGTTTGGTTAAGCTACTTATAGAATGGGTTAAAATCTGAAATACCTTAAGTTTACTATACTTGTAAGAAGCCTCTATATACTTCTTACCAATATCAGCTCCGTCTTCAGAGGTATCTTTTAAAGATTTTAAAATATCCATATTTTAGGCTGTCTTTTGTAATTTTTTATTTTTTTCTTTCAAGTCTTTTAACTTCTTTTCTAAAGTAGTAATTACATCTTCGGTTTTATGACTTACGTTAGATACTACAGACTCTAATTGCGAGTCTAATGTTTCTTTTTTATCTGAATATGTAGCAGCTACTTTTTCTTTAACATCTGCTGCAGTTTCTACTATTTTATCTTTTGCGTTTACAGCTTCGTCTGCAATTTTTTGTCGGGTTTTTACCCCTTTATCTGGTGCAAACAAAATTCCTAAAGTTGCTCCAATTGCTGTTCCTGCTAATAATCCTACTATTGTATTGGTGTTGTTATTACTCATTTGTAATGGTTTTAATGGTTAAACTTAAATATTGTAATTCTATGACTTACATATCAATTACACTACAAATGTAAAGGAAGAGTGCAGTTGTGCTTAACTCTATTAAAGTGAATCTTAACTCAAATGCCAAGGACGGCAAATTGCAGCGCATCATGGGTTGATTTTTGTGCCAATATATTGATAGATCTTTCTGTGAGTTGTAAAACTCTTGGATACCCACCTGTTACCTGACAGTCTTGCATTAACACAATTAGCTTGCCAGATGGAGTTAATTGAACTGTACCTGGCAATACTGCAGAAGTTAAAATTTGTGGCAGAGTATTAGCTATTTCCTCATTAAGCTTGTATCCCATTCTACTATTTTCTTTAGAAATGGTAAATTTCAGTTGGGCAATACTTCTTTGTTGATGTGCATTTAGCAAATCAAACTCAGGCCCTTTATAACAATTCATTATGTTAGATTCAAAATGAGTTTTGTTGATTTTTATGGATGATTGGGAAGCATCACCATCACTATAAAAAGATTTATAAGGAATTACATCATTTTTTCTGAGGATAAAATCTTTAGTAATATGAGAATAAAAACTTATGCTGTTAAGTTTTACATCAGATTGAAAACCTCCTTGAACTGCTAAATAGCATCGAACACCGTAATTTACTTTTCCAAAGGATAAAATAGCACCTTTATTTACATAAATTCTTTTATTGAGTTGTATAGATTTGTTATTGATTTTGGGCGAAAAATCTCCACCTGTAATACTTATTGATGTTGGGGCTAAAAATTCTAACTTACAACCTCCAAATGTAATTTCTAAAACAGCAGCATCAAAAGAATTGTTTACAATACCATTAGCTAAATCTGCTGAGTAAGCATCCATAACCCCTGAAATAGGCACGCCTTTTGATGCAAAACCATACCTACCTTTATCTTGAATAGAAGTATAAAAACCAGCTTTTAAAACTTTAAGCATGTTGTAAAGTTTTTATAAGTTGATATTTTTTTTGCGCAATTTGTTTTTCAATTTTAAAATACTCATCCAAAGAAATGGAGATAAATTTTATAGCATCTCCAGCTTTTGCAAAACAAGGATTGTCTTTATTTACATCAAAAAACTCGATGGGAGTTTTACCAATAATATTCCAACCTCCTGCAGAATCATTAGGATAAACGCCTGTTTGCATCCCTCCTATACCAACAGAACCTTTTGGTACCTTTAATCTCGGATTTGGCTTTCTATCAAAAAATAAGTGTTGATGTAAACCTCCTAAATATAAAAATCCGGGTAAAAAACCAATAAAGTAAATTGTATAATCTTTGTTTGTATGTAACTTAATAATTTCGCTAATTTCTAAATTAGATTTTTCAGACATTTCTTTTAAATCAATTCCGAAAGTAACATCATAACAAACAGGAATTTGCCATTGATAATATTGTTGATTCTTTGTTATTAATTTAGATGCATAAATTGATTTTAATACACCAACTTGAGTGTTAAAATCAGTAACAACATCCTCAAAAATTAGGGTTAAGGAATTATATCCTTGAATAATATCTACACAAGCAATCGTTTGGTTTGATGTAATTTTATCTTTAAAAAGTAAAATATCTTTTAAAATTTTATCATCAATAATAGCTTGCCATTCAATAAGAATTGCTTTTGCTCCAAATGGTTTATATGTAAGATTATTAACCAATAGTTAAACCTTTTTTTGTTAATTCTTTATGTATATATTTTACAATTTCTAGAGCATTTTTAGAATCTCCATGAACACAAAAAGTATCTGCTTTTATAGATACTTCTATGCCTGAAATTGTTTTTACCTTCTGATGTTTTATCATCTGTAAAATATGATTCAAAACGGCTTTTTCATCAACTAATAAAGCATTTTTTTGTTTTCTAGAAACCAAAGTTAAATCGTTATTATAATTCCGATCCGCAAAAGCCTCATACATTATCTTGATGTTATTTTTAAAAGCAATTTTCTCTATTACAGAATGATATGGCACATATAAACAAGCCTGTTTTAAATACGGTTGTATAACATCAATAAAGAAAATAGCCAACTTTTCATCTACAGCAATTGCATTATACAAAGCGCCATGTGGTTTTATGTGATGTAATTTTGCATCAAACAAAGACAATCTTTCTAAAAATAAATTCATTTGATTTTGAATACTTTTCTTTAAGTTTTCGTCAGAAATTTGTATCAACTTTCTACCAAAATTTTCTTTGTCAGGAAAAGACGGATGTGCACCAATTTTTACGTTGTTTTTAATTGCGAGCTTGATGGTTCTATCAATCGAAATTACATCACCAAAATGACCTCCGCAAGCAATATTGCAAGACGAAATATAAGGCATTAACAAATGCTCGTTTGTAACACCTTCACCAACATCACAATTAATATCAATATTCATTTTATAAGAAGTTAAAGACTTTTAAAATACCTTTTGCACCTAAAAATATAGAAATTGCTAAAATTACAAATCCTAAGATATTTTGCGTTTTTGTATTTACAAAATTGCCTAAAACATTCTTTTTATTCATAATCCACAATAAAATTCCTGCAATAATTGGTAATAACATTCCATTAGCCACTTGCGCGAATTTTATAATTTCTATGGGTTTTATACCAATTGATGAAAATAAAACGCCTAAAAATAGAATTGTAATCCAAACTGCTCTAAAAGATTTCGATTGCATATTTCCTTTAAAACCTAAACAACCTTTGACTACATAAGCAGCTGCTAAAGGCGCTGTAATTGCAGATGTAATTCCTGCTGCAAACAAAGCTAAAGCTAAAAAATATTTGGCAAATTGGCCATATAAAGGCACCAAACCCTCTGCTAAATCTGCTGCATTTAAAATGTCTTTTGACGAAATTGAAGCTGCTGAAATGATAATTGCCATAGAAACCAATCCTCCTAAAATAATAGAAACTATCGTGTCTTTTTTTGCAAACTTTACATCTTCTTTTTGATGCCATCGTTCTTTTACCAAAGAGGCGTGTAAAAACAAATTGTAAGGCACCACTGTTGTACCAATTAAACCAATAATGGTGAGTAAACTTTTTTCTGGAAATTTGGGCACAAACATTACTTTTAAAATCTCTAAAACATTGGGTTTCGTTATAATTGCAGTAATTACGAAAGAAAAACTCATCAACAAAACCAGTGCAACTAATGCTTTTTCTAAGAATTTATAATTGCCTATGTACAATAATATAAAAGCAATTATACCAATTACAATACTCATCAAATTGATAGAAAATGAATCAAAATTATATTTGAATTCGCCAAAAATGGTTTCTAATCCTAAAATACCTCCACTAATATTTCCTGCTTCGTAAGATGCATTTCCAATAACAATAGCTGACAATATTAAAATGGTAATAATTTGTTTTAAAAACGGAATTTTAATTTCTTCCCTAATAACTTCCGATAATCCTTTTTGAGAAATAACACCCAATCTTGCAGCCATTTCTTGTAAAACAATGGTTGCAATGATTGACAATAACATTGCCCACAACAAATTGAATCCAAAATTTACACCAGCCAACGTACATAAAGTTACTGTGCCTGGACCAATAAAAGCTGCTGCTACTAAAGTGCCTGGACCTATATTTTTGAAGTACTTTTTTAGCATAAAAAATATTATTTCGTTTACTGAATAAAGATACTTTTTTAAATAGAAAATATACTTTGGTTAAATTAAAACTTATAATTTAATTCAAATAAGAAAACTCTGGGTAAGGTAAATATTTGATTAGAGATAAATACGTTACTACTAAAATTATTTCTAACAATAACACCATTATCATAAATGTTTCTGAAGTTAATGTTGTAAGAGAAAGGACTATTTGGTTTTGAGTACCCTAAAAACAAATTTTGAATGGTATAATTTTGTGTACCTTCATCAAAATTTGAGACAAAATTTGTAGAAAAATCGGTTTTAAAAATTAAGTTTTTAAACAGTTTTGTATCGAAGTATAGTGAAAATGTGTGTTCACTAGAGTTATTATCTCCCTCAGCTACTACATTATAACCAGAATATTTATATTGTAAATTTATTTGTGATACTTTAGTTAACTTATAAAGCCATTTCGTTTTTAGATAGTATTCGTAAGAATTTATTTGTGTAACATTATTGTTGATAACTTGATTAGTCTTAAACCAATCTAAACTAAAGGTAAAGTCTAAACTCGATTTGTTGAAAACAAAACCAAACTCATTAAAAGAACTCAAACTTTGCTCTGCCAAACGTAATAAAATGGGTGCATTCAATTGATTAATTCCATTTTGAAAAATACCATTATTTCTTACTGGATTATTAATACTGTAATCCAAAGATGAGCTAAAAAAGTACTCGTCAACATTTTTGTAATTACTATAAAATAAGCCAAAATTATGAGACCTTTCATCTACAAGGTTAGGATTACCTTGTAAAACTGCATTAAAACTCAATATTTTTAAATTCTCTAAATAGTCTAAATCATTCAGAAACTTGTTGCTGTAGTTATAATCTAAATCTAGTTCAATATCATCATCAATTTTGTAAGTAAGTGTAAGTTTTGGTTCTATAAAAAAGATGCTATTTTCAAACTGTACTCTGTTGAAGTTATAAAAATGAGGTCTGCCTTCCAAAGTAAACTCAACTTTACCTATCAATGATTTAATACCTAACCCAAAACTAGCATCAGAAAGTTGTAAAACATTGTTATTATCTAAATTTGAAAAGCTTACCACTGTTGCATCAGGAAGAATTTGACTAATATTGGTGTTTATTGTGGAATTTTTCTTAGAGTATTTTACATCGTAAAACAAATGAAAATACCTACTTGCTAACCAATAGTCCTTAGCTAAAAAAGCAACTTGTTTTGCATCAATATCATTATTTTGACGTATTTCATAATTAGATGCATTTTGTAAAGGTAAAAAATCATTCAAGAAAATATTGTTGCTTGACCAACTATTAGTTGAGTTCGTTTTTACCAAATTTTGATAAAAAGCTACACCTAATGTATGTTTTTTACCTACTTTAAAATACCCTTCTAAGTTGTGGGAAAAATTGTAATTATCACCATTAACGTCTGTAAAAAATTGGTTTGCATCGTCTAAAGTGGATCGTGATTCTTTATCGAAAAGGGAACTATTAGTTAAATAGTTCGCATTGTACAACCACTTTTGATTGCTATTTGGGTCATAATCTAATTTTATGGTAAACATTGAAGCTTTATTAGCTGTATTACTAAAATCTTCTCTATTTTCCTCTATGGAAGTATCATTAACTATATATTCTCTTTGAGAAATTGCTTTGTTTTGAATATCATTATTTGAGTGAACAGCATAACCAGAAATGGTAAATTTACCACTAATTTCTTTTTGAAAATTAAAAGCAGAAAATCTTGTTAACGATTGAAAACGTTCTTCATTACCAGTTGCTAGACTTAATAAACTGTTGGCTGAACTTCCTTGTCTTAATAGATTGCTGGCATTACCAACCAATCTTGAAAGGTCACTAAAACTTAAACTATTGTCATTAAAGTTATTTACATCTGCAATAAAGCTAAAGTTTGATTTTGGATTGTATTTAAATAGTGCAGGATGCAACTTATAAAACTCATCTAAAGCGACACCTGAGCCTGTTTCAATATCACCAAAAATAAAATTCTTTTTATCTTCTTTCAATACTACGTTTAATGCCAAATCTTCATTGTCTGCCAAATTTCTTAATAGCTCAGATTCTTTGTAGTTGGATATGATTTCAATTTTATCCATAACATCTGCAGGTATGTTTTCTATGGCAAGTTTTGTGCTCCCATCAAAAAAAGGCTTACCTTCTACCAACAGCTTTGTAACAGTTTTACCTTGAATTTTAACGGTGCTATTTTCTACTTTTACACCAGGTAACTTTTCTAAAACATCTTTCATTTTAAATTCGTTACCATTGGTAAACGCATTAAGTTTATAAGTTATGGTATCTTTCTTTTTTACAATGGGTTGATAATCATAATTAATGATAACCTCATCTAACTGCTCATCTTTTGAAGTTAAAATGATATTGTAGTTGTCTATATTTTTATCAAAAACAACTTCTCTTTTTAAGCTATTATAACTTATATGAGATATACTTAATGCATAAGTTACATTACTAACAAGATTTAACTTATAAATCCCAATTGAATTTGTAATAGCATATACTATTTTAAAATTGCCTTCTTTTGGTTTGGCAATAATTGTAGCACTCTCTATAGGTTCTTTATTTTCATTTAAAACAGTTCCTGAAAAAGTAATGTTTTTACTTTGTGCTAAGAAAACACTAGAAAAAAAAAAGAAAGCAATACAATATTGCTTTTTTGGATTTTGTCATCTTGATATTGAAAAATTAATTATTACGTTTACGCCAACGTTTTTCATCTTCTGCAGCCAGTTTTTCAAATTCCACTTCTGTTATTAGTTTTTTCTTTTTTAGCTTGGGCATTAGGTTCTTTTTATCTTCCCCTTCTATAAATTCAATTTTTTTTACACCATAGGTAAAACTTTCTCCTTGTAGTTCTATAATTAAACCAGGTAGATTTCCATAACCTATTGGGCCAAATTTATAAGGTAACTCAGGTGCATACCAAGCTGTAAAATCTTTTCTAAATATTTTTCCTTTCGGATTAGTTACTGTACTAAAAGAGGTTGCTTTAAAACACAAATAATCCCCTATTTGTTTAGTTTCTTCGTGCAATTTCCATTCTTGGTATGCACGTGATACTAGAAACTTACCAAAAGCTTCATTTAACTCTTCCGTTATATAATTTTCAGAATTTTGAATAATACGACCATAATATTTAGCATCTAATAAAGCAAAGGCTGCAATTGAATTATCAGAAAAAAGTTTTTCTTCTAAATAAAATACTGACGTTGTATCATTAAAAACTAGTGTAAAATCGAATTCTGAAGATATGCTTTCTTTTTTCATTGCAACTTCAGGCATTCGCTCGAGCAAAAATTTATAGCTTTTTTTTGTTTTATCTACTTTAGTCTTTACACCATAACTTGCTTTTACTTTAAAATATTGTTTTTTATTTTGGGATGTTAGAAGACCAAAATAAAAAAGAAAAAAAATACTGAAAATAATATTTTTCATTTTTTAAAAATTAAAAAGGCTTAACTAAAAAGTAAGCCTTATGTAACGTTTATAGTTTTAATTGTTTAAAGTCCGATTGTTCCGAAAGTCCATATACCAAAAACCCAATTCCAACCACCACCTCTACATTTTCTTACATAAGCTCTTCTAGACTCTCTCGCGTCTCTATGAGTTTCGCCTTCCATAATAAGCATACTATAGTAGGCATTTCCTTCTGAACCACAACCAAAAAAAGCGATGTTTTCAATATTTTCTTTTAGTTTTACTTCTTCTTTTTCAATTTTAGTAGTGCTAGACATAAGCACAATACTAAACAATGTAATACATAATAATTTTTTCATAGTGTAATAATTTAATAGTTAATATTACACCAAATAAATAAATAAATAAATAAATAAATATGCAAGGAAAATTTATACTTTTTCTTAAAAAGAAAGCTATTTCTAATTTTCTCTACTAATTTTTAAATATTCTATACTTTTTTCTTTAAATAATTTTATAATTTCGAGCATTTTATTCTGTTTGTACAAACTTTTTAATTTATACATTTTACAATACCCTATAAAAAAGAAAATATTTTTCTTTAGGTATTTTTAAAGTTTTAGTAAAAAAATCTTCGCCTAACTCTTTCTCTATTTTTTCAGAAAACTCTTTGTCTGATAAATCTTTATGTTTTTGTACAGGTTCATAAGTTTTTCGTTTTTTAAAAAGGGAAAGCAGACCAGAAAAATTAAGCCCTTGATATCTTTGTGTAGGGTTAGTAATTACTATTGGTGGTTTCATTCTATCAATCTCGTCTATTCTATAATCTTTCATAGAAAAATCTACTTTACTAAAATCTAAATTGTCTTTTACAATAGAATCTATTTTATCTTTTGGAGCTTTTTTAGCGTCAATATCTAAAATTTTGGATAATGTGTGGTTTTTTAGTTTTATTTCTTGTAATAAATAGGTTTTAAATTTTAACAAAATATCTAACTTGTGATTTTTATAAATATGCTTTGTAACAATAATTTTTTTACTACTATGCTGTATAGAGGAAATCATAATTGTATCTCAAGTAACAGCTAATATTTCGAACTCTCCTTTATAGTTGGTATTTGTTCCTTGAGATGTATTCAGATTAATATTTTCAGTTAGTCCCAAAGAATCTCTAACTATTCCTTTTACAAGATTTCTACTATTTTGAGAGGAGATAGTAAAAGAAAATAGAAAAAATATTAAATAGCACTTTTTAATCATACAAATTAAATTTCTGAAATTTAAGGTAATTATAATGTAACGAACAGAATAATTTTGTTAAAAAATAGTTTAAATCTTCAACAAAACATTAATGAGTAGTGTGTTTTTTCAATAATATAATCTCACACCAATGAAAAAACACCTCAAAAATTGAGGTGTTTCTGTCTAAACAAAAATCAATAACGGCTCGTTAATGAGCATAACGTTGAGGACCTCCTCTACGTATTTCTTCGTTCGCAAATTCCTCAAATTGCTTAAAATTGTGTCTAAATGCGTTTGATAATTTAAAAGCGGTTTCATAATACGCTTCATCGTTATTCCATGTTGCTCTTGGGCTCAATAATTCTGTGGGCACTCCAGGACACGTTCTTGGTTGTGCAACACCAAATACAGAATGAATATGGTATTTTTCATAAGTATAATCTCCTAACTCTCCGTCTAAAACAGCATTAATCATTGCCCTGGTGTATTTTAAAGGCATTCTTCTACCTACTCCGTATTTTCCACCAGACCAACCTGTATTAATTAGCCAAACATTTACGCCTGCATCTTTCATTTTTTTACTTAGCATTTCTGCATATTTTGTAGGATGTAAAGGCATAAAAGGTGCACCAAAACATGCTGAAAAACTTGGTGTTGGTTCTGTAACACCTGCTTCTGTACCTGCTACTTTTGCTGTATAACCAGAAATAAAATGATACGCTGCTTGTGCTGGTGTTAATTTAGATATTGGAGGCAACACCCCAAAAGCATCTGCAGTTAAAAAGAAAATATTTTTTGGATTTTTACCTATAGATGGCTCTTGTATATTATCAATATGACAAATAGGATAACTTACTCTTGTATTTTGAGTGATAGAAGTATCTGCAAAATCTACAACTCCATTTTTATCTAGAACCACATTTTCTAAAATGGCTCCCTTTTTTATGGCTGCAAAAATTTCTGGTTCTTGTTCTTGTGATAAATTAATCACTTTGGCATAACAACCTCCTTCAAAATTAAAAACCGTGTTTTCTGCTGTCCAGCCATGTTCATCATCACCAATTAAACTTCTATTTGGGTCTGTAGAAAGCGTAGTTTTTCCTGTGCCTGATAATCCAAAGAAAATAGCTGTATCACCAGCTGTACCAACATTTGCAGAGCAATGCATAGGTAATGTATTTTTATAAACAGGTAGCACAAAATTTAAAGCAGAAAAAATTCCTTTTTTAATTTCACCTGTATATCCTGTACCCCCAATTAAAGCTATTTTTTTACTAAAATTTAAAATGGCAAAGTTATGTTGACGCGTTCCGTCTACTTCAGCATCTGCCATAAAACCTGGCGCATTTATAACAGTCCACTCAGGTGAAAAGTCTTTTAATTCTTCTTCTGTTGGACGTAAAAACATATTATACGCAAACATATTGCTCCACGGATATTCGTTTACAACTCTAATATTTAATTTATAGTTTTCGTCTGCACAAGCATAACAATCTCTAACATAAATTTCTTTTTCAGATAGGTAATCAACAACTTTATCGTAAAGTTTATCAAATTTTTCTTCTTCAAAAGGTAAGTTGATTTTACTCCACCAAACTTTATCTTTTGTAATTTCATCTTTTACAATAAAACGATCCATAGGAGAACGCCCTGTAAACTCACCTGTATTTACGGCAATTGCTCCTAAAGAAGACGTTTCACCTTGTTTTTTTTGTATTGTTTCTAGGTGCAATTCATTAGAGGTTAGTTGGTAACGAATTGTAGCATTTTTGATTCCTAGACGATTTAACGAAATCGATTTCGTATTTGTATCTACCATATCAATATTTTTTTATTTTAAGTATAACACAAAATTACACAATAATTTAAAATAGAAGTATTTTAACCAAAAAAATATCAAATTTTTATCACTTTTTCAATTTCTTTACGAATATTACAATCATTGAAAGCCAACCGATTATAAAAAACAAACCGCCTAAAGGTGTAATAAACCAAATTGATTTTGCAGTAATTGAGGTAATTTGTATAAGATAAATTGAACCTGAAAAACAAAAAATTCCAGCAAATAAAAGGGAACTAATGGTGTTTTTTTGTTTTAACGAAAAACCATCATAAATATTTACAAACAATAAAACAAGTGTATGATACATTTGATAACGAACTGCGGTTTCAAAACTCTGTAACTGATCTGCAGTTAAAGTTTCTTTTAACGCATGTGCACCAAAAGCACCTAAAATAACTGCTGACAATCCTAAAAAACATGTAATTACTAAATTTTTAAACATTTATTATTCTTTTTGTTTAATTTTAAACATTATTGATATCTTTACAAAAAGACAAAAATACGGTATTCTTTATGAAAAATATATTGCTTGTTGGTGCAGGAAAATCTAGTTCTTATTTAATAAAATACTTGCTAGAAAAATCTGATGAAGAACCTATTTTTCTAACCATTGGAGACATTGATATTGAAAACACCAAAAAGTTAGTACAAGAACCAGAAAAAGTGACTATTGTACAATTTGATGTATTTGACAAAAACCAAAGAAAGAAATATATCGAAAAATGCGACATCGCTATTTCTATGTTGCCTGCAAGGTTGCATCTAAAAATTGCCAAAGATTGTTTAAAATTGGGCAAACATTTAGTTACAGCTTCTTACATTTCTAAAGAAATGAAAGCTTTACATAAAGAGGTAAAAGAAAAAGGCTTGGTATTTATGAATGAAATTGGTTTAGACCCAGGTTTAGATCATATCAGTGCAATGAGAGTAATTGACAGAATAAGAACTAATAATGCCAAACTGTTATTATTTGAATCTTTTTGTGGTGGTTTGGTGGCTCCTGAAAGTGATACCAATTTATGGAAGTATAAGTTTACTTGGAACCCAAGAAATGTGGTTTTAGCTGGTCAAGGAGGTGCTGCTAAGTTTATTCAAGAAGGTACCTATAAATACATACCTTACCATAAATTATTTAGAAGAACTGAGTTTTTAAACATCAACAATAACAAGTTTGAAGCTTACGCCAATAGAGATTCTTTAAAATATAGAAGTATTTATGGTTTAGATGATATACCAACCATGTATAGGGGTACTATTAGAAAAGTAGGATTTTCTAGAGCTTGGAATATTTTTGTGCAATTAGGAATGACTGATGATTCGTATGCCATTGAGCATTCTGAAAACATGAGTTATCGCGATTTTGTGAATCTATTTTTAGCGTATTCTCCTTCAGATTCTGTAGAGTTAAAATTACGCTCTTACTTAAAAATTGATCAAGATGATGTGATGTGGGAGAAATTAGTTGAGCTAGATCTTTTTAATCCGAAGAAAAAAATTGGGCTTAAAAACGCTACTCCTGCTCAGGTATTACAAAAGATTTTAGAAGATTCTTGGACACTGCAACAAGAGGATAAAGACATGATTGTAATGCAACATTTGTTTGGTTATGAAATTGATGGTAAAAAGCATCAAATTGAAAGTAGCTTAATGGTGATTGGTGAAAATCAAATTTATACAGCCATGGCTAAAACTGTTGGTTTACCAGTTGCAATTGCGACTTTAAAAATTTTAAAAGGTGAAATAAAATCGCCTGGTGTACAATTGCCAATCTCTAAAGAAGTGTATATTCCTATTTTAAAGGAATTGGAACATTATGGTATACAGTTTACTGAAAAAGAAGTCCCTTATTTAGGATATAACCCCAATCATGTAATTGGGTGAAAAATTAGATCTAATTAAGGATGTGCATTAACCCAAATTTCACCGTCAGAAAAGTGCTCTTTTTTCCAAATAGGCACAGTTTCTTTTAAGGTGTCAATCGCAAATTCACAGGCCAAAAAAGCAGCTTTTCTGTGTTTGGCAGATGCTGTTATAATCACTGGTATATCTTTTATTTGCAACATGCCTTCTGCATGATGAATGGCTATTTTTTTAATATCGAATTTTTCTAAAGCCAAATTAGCGATTTTCTGCATTTCTTTAATCGCCATTGGTTTGTAGGTAGAAAAATCGAGTTGGGTAACTTCTTTGCCTTGCGTATCATTTCTTACGGTGCCCACAAATGCTGCTATACCTCCACAGGCATTATCTTCTACAAAATCGTAACATGCTTGTAGGTTTAATTTTTCAGAAGTTATTTTTATATAAGTTCTTTTCATCTAAGCGTAAAAATAACAATTCATATTTTATCTTTGCCAAGTAATTTTCTATACTTTACAAAATGAAAAATATATTTAGAATTGTTAGTTTTTTAGAGGGCGTTTCTTATTTACTTTTATTGTTTATTGCAACTCCAATTAAATATCTACAAGGTAATGCTGAATATGTAAAAATTTTAGGGATGCCTCATGGAATTTTATTTATGTTGTACATTGTTTTAGCTATTGTGATAAAAAAAGAAATGGGTTGGGACAATAAATCACTAAGCATCATCATGTTGTGTTCAGTAATCCCATTTGGTACTTTTTATGTTGATAAAAAGTATTTACGTTAAAATTTCGATTTGATTTTTCTTCCCTTTGGGAAGCCTTTATCCTCCACTTACAGGCGGAATTATAGCCACAACATCGCCATTTTTTAACAGGTAGTCATCATCTGTATACGCTTCATTCACTGCAATTGCATAAGAATTTATCTTTGCTAAAGTTGAAAAATTATGCTGTACAATAGTTTTAAAGGCTTCAATTGAGGTGTTTTTAGCAACCTCAATCTCTAACTGAGTGGCACCCACTAAATCTGTTGTTATTCCAAAAAAAAGTGTTTTAATTTTCATAAGCTACAAATATATACAACTTAAAAAGATAAATCTAATCCCAATAGAATGCCATCTTTTTTAGAAGTTCCGTGAAAAGATCGTATAAAATCTACTCTTAAAAACTTCCATTTTCCAATACCTATATTTTCTAAACCTAAAGAAAACTCAGAATACGGTTTTATATCTGACATAACCATTGCTTTTGCACCAGCAATTAAATGAAAATTCAACTTATTTATCAACGGTACTTTACCCAGCAATGCTCCTTTAAAATTATGCTCTATATGCCCTTCTGCATATTTATCATTGGTATAAAATTTATAATAGTCAAGCAATCCAAAATTATTTTTTCGATTGGTATCGGTTACAACAAACATTTGGTTTCCTTTCACTTGTAAATGATCCATAAATGCAATGTTCTTTTGCTTTAAAAACACACCACCTCTAACATAGTAAAATAACTTTCCATAATTTCCTGCATTCATATTTTGCTTTAAACTTGCAATAAAAACATCAGCATTAAATTCAGAATTATCTGCCGCAAATGTTTTTCTATAATTTACACTTAATGTAGGATATTTATCATTACCAACATTAAATTTTTGATTAGGATAAGACAAGTATTTTTGGCCAAATACAAACCTTGCTCCAATATTTAAAGTAGCTATTTTATGGGTTTCAAAAACTGAACTCGTAAAATTGTTAGGCTCTAAAGGATTGTTAGATGTGTACGGATCATTTTTACTTTGCCTTGCAAAAGAGTAATTTGAAGTATTAAAAAGCGGTTTTCTGTTGGCGTACTCTAAAGATGATGAAAAGAAAACACCATTTGTAATTTCTTCAGAATATCCAATTCTGGCAAATTCTTTTTCATAAATTTTAAGATAATTTAATCTTCTTGTTAACGAACGAATTAAATTATCTAATTTTTTTATTGGGTTTCTTCTATTAAATTGAGCAGTAGTTACACCACCAGTAATATACATTCTTGGCCTAGAAATATTATTCCATTTTTTACTAAAATAAAAAGTAGGTCTAACTTTTTTTTCTGAAAAACCATAATCAACATCAAAACCAGCTGACCACCATTTGCCTTTATCATCTTGACTTTTAAAATAACTAGCTCCTAAAGAAGTATGAAATCCTTGCACCGTATTAAAACTCAAAGTTTCAATTAAGCCATTAAATGATAGCGACCATTTTTCGTAAGAATTTCGATAGGTGTACCCTGTTATAGGTGATAAAAAATTGAACTTGTTTTGTTTTTTATTAATAGAATCTAAATACGGTTTCGATTTGCGAACTACCTTAATACTATCTTTTATTTTATAGTCTTTAACTTCTTCTTTTGTTAAAGGAACAGGACGTAACTGATTCCAATACACAGAATCTTTTTCGGTAGCTTCTTTTTCAAAAGTTAACACTTCATTGGTAAATGTATTTTCATTAAAATCTGGTGAAAAATTGTAATTGGAATAAGCTGATGAAAATCGACCATCAAACTTAAAACCAAAAGCATTTACCTTAAAATCGATACTTTGACTGATTAAAACCCAGGCATCATTTTCTGCTGAATAATTATAGTTTTGTTTTAGTTGTAAAGCATCTACCACTGGTATATTTACCTGTGTGCCAGTTACTGTAACATCTGCACCATATAAAGCCCAATCATCTTCTACTATATATAAAGAACCACTAAAAACGGCATCGTTTTTACGTTTAGGTATTACATTAATTTTATCGATAAGTTTGCCATTCTTATCATAAAAAGAACCTTCTAATTTATAGGTATAATAGCTAAATGCATTTGTAGAAATTGGTGATACTAAATAATTACCAAATTCAACACTGTTGTTATAAAAATTGATATTTGCATCTTCTGCCCTATTAAAACTGATGCCATTATCTCTACCACTTACCTTAGATGCAATGATGTTTTCTTTAAACTTTTTTGGCTTTTTCTGGAATTTAATTTCAGAAACAGTTTCAGAGAGGTAAATAATACCACTTCTGGTAGAATCTAAACCTCCACCAAAATCTCCCATAGTTTGTCCAAGAAACTTCTTTGGTGCGTCTTTAATTCTGTATAACCCTCTGCTGTAAAATTTTGCGGTGTACTTGGCAAACTTGTCTGTATTTTTATCCTTATTGGCAATTACATTTCTGATGATTCGATTCGCAGGATTGTCTTTCGTAGAAATCGAAATTTCATCCAACTGAATATTTTCTTCTTCTAATTGTATGTTTAACGTAAAGGGTAAAGTGGTAATGTTGATCTCTTTTTTTTGAGTTTTGTATCCTAAAAATTGATAAACAACAGTGTATCTTCCTGTTTTATTGAGTTCTAAAACATAATCTCCATTATCATTAGAAGTTGTTCCTGTTACAGTGTTATCTAAATAGATACTCACAAAAGATAGAGGTTCTTTGTTAATATCTGTAATTTTTCCTTTTACTTGTGCAATACTTATCCAAGATGTAAACAATAAAAGCAGATAAAGATTTCTTTTCATTTGGTTGGCTTTAATTGATAGACGCAAACATAAAGTATATGTTACAATCATACCTTTAAAAATTGTTAAACATCTTACAATTATTTACGAATTCAAAATATGTAACAACTACGATTTCACAGGTTATTTAAAATTACCTTGTAGAATTTCTAACAATTAAATCTGTTTCTAAAACTATTTCTTTAAATGCAGTTTTTTTATTCTTTTTTTTAGCTTTTATCTCTTTGTATAAAGTTTTAAAGGCTTTTTTTCCCATTTCAAAACCTGGCTGATTTATTGTGGTTAAAGTTGGTGATATTACTGAAGACATAAACCAATTACTAAAACCTACAACACTGATATCTTCTGGCACTTTAATGCCGTTTTTTATAAATTCTGTCATAGCACCAATGGCTACTAAATCTGTATTGATAAAAATACCATCTACATCGTTATGTTCTTTAAGTAACTGACGTGCATTATTTTTACCTTCTTCAAAACTCATATCACCACAATCATTCGTATACACTAATGAGGCATCATAAGTAATATTGTTATCTAACAAAGCTTGTTTGTATCCAAGAAATCTGTCAATAGAGTTTTGTGGCAATAAAGGTCCTCTAAAATGAGCAATTCTTTTACAACCTATTTGTATTAAGTATTCTGTTGCTTTATAAGCTGCTTTTCTATCGTCAATAATCACTTTAGAGCATTTTACCAATTTTGCTATTTTATCAAACATCACTAAAGGTGTTTGTTGCTCAATAATTTCCTTTAAATGTTTATAATCTGCAGTACTATTGGCTAAAGAAATTAAAATGCCATCTACCCTTTTACTTAATAATAAATCCAATTGCTTTTTTTCGAGTTCAAAAGATTCATTAGATTGTAAAGTAATTACCAAATACCCTTTTTTTTCTGCTTGAGAAATAATACCTTTAATAACACTCGAAAAAAAATGATGTACAATCTCCGGAATTATTAAACCAATAGTTTTAGATTCTTTAGTTCTTAAATTTACAGCAAACGAGTTGGGCTTATAATTTAACATAGCAGCCGTTTCTCGAACTAGTTTTCTAGTTTTTTTACTAACATCAGGGTATTCTTTTAAGGCTTTAGATACTGTGGTTATAGAAATACCCAACTCTTCTGCTATTTGTTTTAATGTTACCAAACTATCTTATTTTTGTACAAATTAAACATTGCTTTTTTACCCTATAAATATAGTAAATTATCTTTACCGAAAACGTTTTCGGTAAATCGAAAACGTTTTCGATTTATTTATTTGATAATTAATAAGCGAATAAAAATACATTTGACAAAAAATAATTAACTTTTTTACTAAATTAATACTAAAATGAAAAAACAATTAAGCTTTAAAAAATTGCTTTTAATGATGTTTATGCTAACATCAACAGTTTTTGTTGCGCAGTCAACAATTTCTGGTACTGTAAAAGATGACAGTGGCAACCTCATTCCTGGTGTAAACATCCTTTTAAAAGGAACCACAAAAGGTGCCAACACTGATTTTGATGGTAATTACGAAATTACAAACGTAACTAATGGAAACTATACAATTATAGCGTCCTATATTGGTTATGACAATTTTACAAAAGAAATTACAGTGAATGGTAATCTAAAACTAGATATTATCATTAAAGAAAACGCTCAATCATTAGATGAAATTATTGTTACAGGAGTTGTAAATCCTAAATCTAAAATAGAGTCGAGTGTTTCTGTTTCTACAGTAGGAGTTAAACAAATTGCGCAAGCATCGCCAAGATCTGCGGGTGAACTTTTTAGAAGTATTCCTGGTATACGTGCAGAATCTTCTGGTGGTGAAGGTAATGCAAATTTTAACGTACGTGGTGTACCAGTTTCTTCTGGTGGTTCTAGATATTTACAATTGCAAGAAGACGGACTTCCGTTAATGTTATTTGGTGATACTTCTTTTGGTAATGCCGATAACTTTTTACGTATAGATTCTAATATCGGAAGAGTAGAAGCTATTAGAGGGGGTTCTGCGTCTACGCAAACTTCTAATGGTCCAGCAGGTATTATTAACATGATTAGCAAAACTGGTAGAAAAGAAGGTGGTACAATTGGTGCAACGTATGGTTTAGATTTTCAAACTAGTAGATTAGATTTTGAATATGGTACTCCAATTGGAGATGGATTATATTATCACATTGGTGGTTTTATGAGAGTTGGAGAAGGACCCAGAGACATTGGTTACCAAGGTAATAAAGGTGGTCAGCTAAAAGCAAACATAACTAAAGAATTTAAAAATGGTTATGTACGTACATACTTCAAATATTTAAACGACAGATCTGTAATGTACATGCCTATGCCAGTAGCGTTAACAGGTACAAATGCTGATCCAACTTTTGGTAATCTACCTGGTTTTGACATAACTTCAGATAGTCCTCATTCTGTAAACATGCAAAATACATACAGTGTTTATGATGGTAATCCTACACAAAATGATATGAGAAGTGGTAACAACCCTGTTAGTGCTTCTGTTGGTGCAGAGTTTTCTTTTGATTTAGGAGATGACTGGAAAGTAAATGGAAAAGCAAGATACTCTAACAATTCTGGTCAATGGAATGCTCCATTTACTGCAAACGTAGGTACAGTAGCAGATATTGAGGCTTTAGTAAGAGGAGCTTCTGGAGCAACTGGTGCTTTAACTTTTGAAGACGGTACACCTTTTAATCCAGCAAATGGATTGGCTCAAGATATTAGATATTTTGATGTAACTATCGAAGATTTAAGTAACTTTTTTAGCGATATTAAAGTAACAAAAGCTTTAAATGATAATATTGGTCTTACAGTAGGTATGTTCTCTGCAACACAAAACACTAAAATTGGTTGGCAATGGAGTTCTGCAATTTCTGAAGTAGCAGGAGATGGTCAAGCTAGATTAGGTGTTTTTGAAGGTTTCTCTGAAGGTGGAGCTTACTCTTATGGTCAACCTGTTTGGGGTAACTGTTGCCAAAGAAAATACAATACTGTACACAATGTAAATTCTCCTTATGTAGGTGTTGATGCAGAAATTTCTGAAAAATTAAATTTTGATGGAAGTGTACGTTTCGAAAACGTAAATGTAAACGGTTCAATAAACTCAGGACAATTAAGTAATTTAGATGCAAACGGAAATTTAATTGGTTTTGACTATAACAGTGATGGAGTGATTAGCCCTTTTGAATCTACAATACCTACAATAGCAGGTAATCCAGGACAAGCAATTAGCGATGATTATAATTTTGTTTCTTATTCTGCAGGTTTAAATTATAAAATTAATGACGGAGCAGCTGTTTTTGGTAGATATAGTAAAGGTGCATCTGGTAGAGCTGCAGACAGAAATACTTATGGTTCAGACGGCTTAGCTGATGTACAGTTTGATGAAATCTCGCAACTTGAAGTTGGTTTAAAAAAGAGATTAGAGAATGGTGTTTTAAATGTTACAGGTTTTGTTAGTAACACAGATGAAGGTATTAGTAACGAGTTAAACAGAACTGTAGGAAACCCTTTTAAAGCATTAGGTTTAGAGGTAGAATCTGCTTTAGGGTTTGGAGATTTTAGCATAAATGGATCTGTTACTTATACAAAAGCAGAGATTGATGGTGGCGCTAATAAAGGTAACAAACCAAGAAGACAAGCAGACTTTGTATATAACTTTGCTCCTTCTTATGCTTTTGGATCTGAAAAACAACACCTTTTAGGAATTACAGTTTTAGGTACATCTAAATCGTTTGCTCAAGATGATAACGACCTTGTAATGCCAGGTTACGCTTACATTAATGCTGTAGCAAAAGTTAGCTTAACAAAAGGATTATCTTTAAGTGTAAACGCAAACAATTTATTCGATACCATTGGTGTTACTGAAGTAGAAGGAAATGGAAACATTGCTGCTGGTTTAGCTGCTGCAAGAACAATTTCTGGTCGTTCTACAACAATGACATTGCAATATAGTTTTTAAGTAACAAGTAGTTTTTTATTATTGATTTTGAATGAGAAATAGAGCCAATGAAATATTTATTGGCTCTGTTTTTAAAACTTTAAAAAACTAAACCTAATAAATCTTATTTTAAAATGAAATATTTCATCATTACCATCCTTTTACTTAGTTCTCTTCAAAATATTGCTCAAGAAGTGGTGCATCAAAAAAAAGAATCAGAAAAAGAAAAAATGATTGTGTATGGTAGTGATAGTTGCCATAGTTGTTTAGATACTAAAGCTTTTTTAAAAGAAAAAAATATCAAATTCACGTATTATGACATCGATGTAAATAAAGTAAAAGAGCAAGAAATGTTAGTAAAACTACAAAAAGCTAACATTCCTATTTACACTCTAAGTTTGCCTGTAATAGACAATAAAGGAGATGTATTTTTAAACAAAGGTAATCTTAAAGAATTTCTAATCGTATTAGGTAAAAAAATTGAAGAAAATGAAAATTAAAAAACCCACATTAAGTTTCTGGCAAATATTTAACATGAATGTTGGTTTCTTAGGCATTCAATTTAGCTTTGGTTTACAACAAACTGCGGTAAATCCAATCTTCTCTTTTTTAGGAGCAAATCACGAAGATTTGCCACTACTCAACTTGGCAGGTCCAGTAACAGGTTTAATTATTCAACCAATTATAGGCGCAATTTCAGACAAAACTTGGTCTCCACGTTTTGGAAGAAGAAAACCATTTTTCTTAATAGGAGCTTTAATTGGTAGTTTGTGTTTATTCGCATTTCCATACAGCCCTTCTTTATGGTTCGCTGTAGGTTTACTGTGGATCTTAGATGTTGGTAACAATATGGCAATGGAACCCTATAGAGCCTTTGTTGGAGATAAACTACCAAATAAACAATTAAGTTTTGGTTATCAAATGCAAAGTTTATTTGTTGGTGCAGGTATTGTGTTGGCAAACGCATCTATATTTATTTTTCAAGATCAATTTGGTGGCGCAGAAAATGTAGATGAAACTGTAAAAGCAATTCCTAGATGGTTGTATTACTCCTTTTTTATAGGGGCAATTTTATCTATTGCAACCATACTTTGGTCGGTAGTAAAAACTCCAGAAATACCTCCATCAGAAGAAGAATTAAAAGAAATAGAACAACACAACAAACTATCTTTTATAGATAGAGTAAAAACGCCTTTTAAAGAAATAGTTGGCGCTATAAAAGACATGCCAAAATTTATGTGGAAGTTAGCAGGAGTCTATCTTTTTCAATGGTATGCCCTATTTATTTATTGGCAATTTATTTCGCCAATGTTCGAAGAAAGTATGGGTTTTAATAAATCAGAAGCATTAAGTCAGGCCGCAAAAATGAATACAACCTATAATATTTCTACCATTGTTTTTGCTTTGGCATTAGTGCCTTTTGCTCTAAAATGGGGTGGTAAAAAGGTGTATGTAATTAGCCTCTTTTTAACAGGTATTGCCATGTTAAGCATACCCAATATTCAAGACCCAACATTAGTTATTTTACCTATGATTTTATTTGGTATTGGTTGGGCAGCAATGATGGGTATTCCGTATTCTATGGTATCTAAAATTGTACCTCAAGAAAGACGTGGTGTATACATGGGTATTTTAAATATGATGATTGTAATTCCAATGGGAATTCAAACATTAACTTTTGGGCCAATTGTAAAAAACCTTTTAAATAATAGTGCAATAAATGCCATTTTACTAGGAGGTGCCTTTTTTATAATTTCTGGTTTTTTAGCACTTAGACTTAAAGAACCAAAATCAATTGCAGATTAAATTTAAGATGCAATTTGCATCCAAAAAGAAATAACTGATAAAGAAATTAATTTTGAAAAACAGTAATAAAAACATAGATATTTTATGCGTTGGCGAAGTCTTAATCGATTTTATAGGCCATCAAAATAATGTACTCATCAACGAAACAAGAGATTACCATCGCTATTTAGGAGGATCTCCTGCCAATGTTGCCATGAATTCAGCAAGATTAGGATTAAATCCTTATATGATTTCTGCTGTTGGAAATGATGGTTTTGGAGAGTACATTTTTAAAAGATTAAATGAAGTAAAAGTAAACACAAACCATTTAAAAAAATCAGAAAATAATTCTACGAGCGTAATTTTTGTATCTCGTTCTAATGGCACACCAGATTTTATGCCTTACAGAAATGCAGATTATCACATTTCAGAAGATCAAATTACTGCTGAAATGTTATCAAAAACAAAAATATTTCACACAACTTGCTTTGCATTAAGCAAAAACCCAGCTCAAACCACAATTCTTAAAAAAGCAAAAGAAGCCGTTAAAAATGGTTGCACATTAAGTATTGATATTAATTATGCTAAAAAACTTTGGTCTAGCAAGCAAGAAGCACTAGATGTTATTAAAACCTATTGCAGTTTAAACCCTTTAATTAAAATTAGTGAAGATGATATGTTACGTCTTTTCGAAAAACAACTTCCTCATGAAGAAATTTTTGAGTTCTTTCACAATTTAGGGGTAGAAACTGTTTGCCTTACACTTGGAAGTGAAGGTGTAAAACTTTCTCAAAAAGGAAAAAACATGATTCAATTACCCGCTATAAAAATAGAAAAGGTAATGGATACAACAGGAGCTGGAGATGCTTTTTGGTCTGGTTTTTTATTTGCATATATGAAAGAAAAAACCATCGAAGAATGCTTACAAATTGCATTAAAATTAGCAGCATTAAAACTACAAAATGTAGGTAGATTACCAGATAATATCAATATTTTATCAAAACTCTTATAATTTTATTTAACAAATTATGAATCAAGAAAAAATGAAGAGTATCTCAAATGGTGTAATGTTAAATGCATACCCAGATAGCATTGGTCATAAATTAAGTGACACGATTAAAATGTTGCAAAAGCCAGAATTTAAAGATGTTTTTTCTTTATTTTATGTGCTACCTACTTTTTTTAATAGTGATTTAGATAGAGGTTTTTCTATTATTGATTATAACATCAATAAAGAATTAGTTTCTAAAGAAGATTTAATAGCTCTAAAAGAATTAAATATCGATCTAAAATTTGACATTGTTTTAAATCATCTTTCTGTAGCTTCTCCTCAATTTAAAGATCTTTTAAAAAACGGAAAAAATTCTAAATTCAAAGATTTTTTTATCAACTGGAATGAGTTTTGGAAAGGTAATGGCGAGGTTAATGATGATGATATCGTTATTCCAAAAGAAGAATTTCTCAATAAATTATTTATGAGAAAATCAGGACTTCCAATTTTAAAAGTTCCTTTTCCAGATGGTACAGTAAAACCATATTGGAATACTTTTTATCAAAAAATCAAATACAATAAAATTACAGAAAAAGATATCATTGAAGTTATCCCCCAACTTTCAGAAAATGCTGAATTGGTTTGTAATAAAATCAATTCAGCTATTCTTAAAAATGAAAATCTATCTACTATAAACTTTGAAGACCTTAATGAGTATAAAGAAGAAGTATTGTTATTAGTTGCCCGTAAAGCAACTTATCTAGGTCAGATGGATGTAAATGCCAAATCTGAATTGGTTTGGGATTTTTACAAAGAAACCCTAGCAAAAGTAAAAAGCTTTGGATGTTCTATTTTAAGATTAGATGCTTTTGCCTATCTGCATAAAGAAATTGGGCAAACTAATTTTTTTAACAAACCTGGTACTTGGCAATATTTAGAAAGAATTAAACAAATTGCAGATAAAAACAACTTAACACTATTGCCAGAAATTCACGCAGAATATGGCCTACATTTACACGATGAAGTAGCAAAAGAAGGCTATCAAATTTACGACTTTTTCTTACCAG
Source organism: Polaribacter litoreus (assembly GCF_054584775.1). NCBI lineage: Bacteria > Pseudomonadati > Bacteroidota > Flavobacteriia > Flavobacteriales > Flavobacteriaceae > Polaribacter > Polaribacter litoreus. Next base: position 159,772 of record NZ_JBTLRD010000007.1, read on the forward strand.
GGTTAATGATTCATACCTTAGAAAAAGCAAGCAATAAAGCCATTTTACATTGGGCGAAAGAAATTGTTGCAAAAAACTATAAAACAGTAAATATGCTGGGTTGCCATGATGGTATACCTGTTTTAGATTTAAAAGGCAAAGAAGTTAATGGCAGTTACAACAAAGGTTTATTAGAAGATGCTGAGATTGAATTTATAATGAATACCATTATAGAACGAGGAGGAAGAGTTAAAAATTTATACGATCCTGCAGGAAACAAAATCTCTTACTATCAAATTAATGCAACCTTTTTTAGTGCTTTAGGTGAAAATGAACAAAAGTTTTTACTTGCCAGAGCTATTCAATTATTTATGCCAGGTATTCCACAAATTTGGTATTTAGATGTATTTACTGGTAAAAATAATTATGCTGCTGCAGATAAAGGTGGCGCAGGAGCTCACAAAGAAATTAATAGAACCAACTTATCTATGCAAGATATAGAAGCAGGTTTAAAAACAGAAATTGTTTTACATCAACTTCAATTAATGCAGTTAAGAAATACCTTAGAAGCGTTTTCAGGTAAAATTACATTTCATGATTGCCCAGAAAATCAACTGCATATCAGTTGGCAACATAACAGTGCTTTTGCAGAACTAAAAGCAAATCTTAACACCTTTGGTTTTACCGTAAACTTTTCAGAAAATGGTACAATAAAAACTTTAACCTTTTAAACCGATTTTCTTTAAAAGAAAAGAATAATTATTTGCTCTTTACATGAAAAGCCTATATTTGTGAACAACTTAATATAAGCTAAATAAGAATGAGCAATTCAAGAAAAAGACACGAGGCTTTACTGTATCATGCAAAACCAAAACCAGGTAAAATAAAGGTTGTACCTTCTAAAAAATATGCTACTCAACACGATTTAGCATTGGCCTATTCACCAGGTGTTGCAGAACCTTGCTTAGAAATTAAAAAAGATGTTAATAATGTATATAAATACACCTCTAAAGGAAATTTAGTTGCAGTAATTTCTAACGGAACTGCTGTGTTAGGTTTAGGTGATATTGGCCCAGAAGCCTCTAAACCAGTAATGGAAGGAAAAGGCTTATTGTTTAAAATTTTTGCGGATATTGATGTTTTTGATATCGAAGTAGATGCTACAGATGTAGATAAATTTGTAGAAACCGTAAAAGCAATTGCACCCACTTTTGGTGGCATTAATTTAGAAGATATCAAAGCTCCCGAAGCTTTTGAAATTGAAAGACGCTTAAAGGAAGAACTTGATATTCCTGTAATGCATGATGACCAACATGGTACAGCAATCATCTCTGCAGCTGCTTTAAAAAACGCTATAGAAATTACAAGAAAAAATATTGCAGAAGTAACCTTTGTAGTAAATGGTGCAGGTGCTGCAGCAATTTCTTGCACTCGCTTGTATGTAGAGTTAGGTGCTAAAAAAGAAAATATTATAATGTGCGATAGCAAAGGGGTTATTAGAAAAGATAGAGAGCATCTAACCTCACAAAAAGCAGAGTTTGCAACAGATAAAAACATCAACACCTTAGAAGATGCCATGCAAAATACAGATGTTTTTATTGGTTTATCTATGGGTAATGTAGTTACTCCAAAAATGCTACTTTCTATGGCTAAAAACCCTATTGTTTTTGCCATGGCAAATCCTGTGCCAGAAATAGATTACGATTTGGCTGTTGCCACAAGAAAAGATATTATTATGGCTACTGGTAGGTCAGATCATCCTAACCAAGTAAACAATGTACTTGGTTTTCCTTTTATTTTTAGAGGTGCTCTAGATGTTAGAGCTACCAAAATTAATGAAGAAATGAAATTGGCAGCTGTACATGCCTTGGCAGATTTAGCTAAAAAATCTGTTCCTGAACAGGTAAACATTGTTTATGACGAAGTGAGTTTAACTTTTGGCGAAGAATATATTATTCCTAAACCTTTTGATCCTAGATTAATTTACGAAATTCCACCAGCTATTGCAAAAGCTGCAATGGATTCTGGGGTAGCATTAGAGCCTATTACAGACTGGAACAAATACCGAGAAGAATTAATGGAACGCTCGGGTTCTGGTAGCAAAGAAATTCGATTAATTCATAACAGAGCTAAAAGCAATAAAAAAAGAATTGTGTTTGCAGAGGCAGATCATTTAGATGTGTTAAAGGCGGCTCAGAGAGTTCATGAAGAAAAATTAGGACACCCAATTTTATTAGGAAGAAAAGAACTGATTTTAGCCCTAAAAGATGAAATAGGTTTTACAGATGATGTGCCCATTTTTGACCCAAAAACAGATGAAGAAAGAGAAAGAAGACATCGTTTTGGTGAAGCCTATTGGGTAAAAAGGCAACGTAAAGGAAAAACGCTTACAGAGGCAAAAAAATTAATGAGGGAGCGCAACTACTTTGGTGCCATGATGGTAAATGAAAACGAAGCTGACGCACTAATTACGGGCTACTCCAGACCTTATCCTACAGTTGTAAAACCTATTTTAGAATTGATTGATAAAGACAAAGGCATTTCTAAAATTGCAGCATGTAATTTAATGCTAACACAACAAGGTCCAATTTTCTTGGCAGACACCACTATAAACATCAACCCAACTGCTAAAGACTTGGTTAAAATATCTCAGATGACTTCTAAACTCGCCAAAATGTTTGGAATGAAACCTCATGTAGCCATGCTTTCGTTTTCTAATTTTGGATCGTCTAATACAGAAACCTCTAAAAAAATCAGAGAAGCAATTTCATACATTCATCGTCATTTTCCGGATGCTGTGGTAGATGGAGAAATTCAAGCCGATTTTGCATTAAATCCAGAAATGTTAGCAAAAAAATTTCCGTTTTCTAAACTAAATGGTAAAAATGTAAACGTATTAATTTTTCCAAATTTAGAGTCTGCAAACATTACCTATAAATTATTAAAACAAGTTGATAAAGCAGAATCTATTGGCCCAGTTATTTTAGGATTAAGCAAAGCTGTACATGTTTTACAATTAGGGGCAAGTGTTGATGAAATGGTTAATATGGCAGCATTAGCAGCTGTTGATGCGCAACAAAGAGAAAAGAATAAAAAATAGTACTTTTGGGGCGTTAATAATATTTTATGATTACACAAATTAGAGGAAGGCTCGTTGAAAAAAAGCCAACAGAAGTAGTTGTTGATTGTAATGGTGTTGGATATTTACTACATATTTCTTTACACACTTTTTCTAGTTTACCTGCAGATGAAAACGTGGTTTTATACACTCATTTAGCTATCAGAGAAGATGCTCATACGCTTTTTGGATTCATCAATAAAACAGAAAGAGAAATTTTTAAATTACTAATTTCTGTTTCTGGTGTAGGGCCAAGTATTGCTAGAACCATGTGTTCTTCTATGACATCCGAAGAAATTCAAAATGCAATTGCCTCAGAAAATGTAAAAGTCATCCAGTCTGTAAAAGGAATTGGCGCAAAAACAGCACAAAGAGTTATTGTAGATTTAAAAGATAAAGTGCTAAAAACTTTTGATATTGACGAAGTTTCTGTAACTAAAAACAATACGAATAAAGATGAAGCGTTATCAGCTTTAGAAGTTTTAGGCTTTCAGCGAAAACAATCTGATAAAATTGTAACAGCTGTTTTAAAAGAAAACCCAGACGCAACTGTAGAAAAAATCATAAAACTAGCTTTAAAAAACCTATAATCAATTGATTCGATTATTAAAACACATACTTTTATTAGTTTTATTTACTTTTTTGGTAAATTCATCTGTATTCGCACAAACTCAACAAACAAAAGATTCTACTAAGGTTAAAAAAGACACCTTAACATTAAGGTACGACTTTAAAAACACACAAAAAGGTGGGCTCTTTTTAGATGATTTAGCAAAGAAAGAAGTCATTTTTGACAAAGCCTTAAATAAATATGTAATCCTAGAAAAAATCGGCGATTATTATACCAAAACACCTATTTTTTTAACCCAAAGAGAATATGCACAGTATCGCTTAAAACGAGACATGTTGCAGTATTTTAAAGATAAAGTAAGCGCAACAAACAGTAAAAAGAAAGGTGCAGAAGCCGCTCAAAGAGATCTACTGCCTGAATACTATGTTAACTCTAAATTTTTTGAATCTATTTTTGGAGGAAACACTATTAAGGTAACCCCAACAGGAAATTTAAACTTAAAACTTGGTTTTATCTATCAAAATACCGAAAACCCGCAAATTTCTGAAGATAATAGAAGCAGTTTGGTTTTTGATTTCGACCAACAAATTAATGCCAGCCTTCGTGCAAAAGTTGGTGAGCGTTTAGAATTTAGCGCAAACTACGATACACAATCTACTTTCGATTTTCAAAATTTAGTAAAAATAGATTACACCCCAACCGAAGATGATATTTTACAAGGTATAGAAGCAGGTAACGTGGCAATGCCTATTAAAAACTCATTAATTAACGGTGCACAAAGTCTATTTGGTGTAAAAGCAAAATTACAATTTGGCAACACCAATGTAACCGCTGTTTTTTCTCAACAAAATTCAGAAAGTAAAACTGTTGTGGCAGAAGCTGGCGCATCAATTGAAGAGTTTGAACTCCAAACCACAGATTATGACAATGATAGGCACTTTTTCTTATCGCAATTTTTTATCGATAATTATGCCAATTCATTAAAGCAATATCCACTAATTAGTAGTCAGGTAAATATAACTAGAATAGAAGTTTGGATTACCAATAGAAACGCAACTACCGAAGATTTTAGAAGTATTGTTGCCTTTGCTGATATTGGTGAAACCAATACCCCAAATGCCGATAATAATTTTTACAGCAATTTTGTAAATAGCTCTGGTGAGGTTGAAAACGCTACCAATCCAATAACGGTAAATGCTAATGGTGAGGCATTATATCTTCCTCATAATAATGCAAATAACATTTACCAAGACAATATTTTAAACTCCATTCGAGATGTATCTTCTGTTGAATCAACATTAAGACAAGAATTCTCTATGTCTTCAGGAACAGACTATTCTATTTTAGAAAATGCTAGAAAACTGAACCCTAACGAATATCGTTTAAACGCTCAATTGGGCTATATTTCTTTAAACAGAAGGTTAAATGACGGAGAAGTTTTAGCAGTTGCATACGAATATACAGTTGCTGGGACTGTAAATGGCAGTACCCAAAAATCTTTTAAAGTTGGTGAGTTTTCTAATGATGGTGTACAAGCCCCTAATAACTTAGCTGTAAAACTTTTACGTTCAGAAATTTTACAAACTGTGCGTAAAAACCCAAATACTGGCGAAAATGAATCTTTTCCTACTTGGCGTTTAATGATGAAAAACGTGTATGCTTTGGGCGCTTTTCCACTAACGCAAGACGGTTTTCGCTTTGAGATTCAGTATAGAGATGATGATACTGGTATCGCATCTAATGTGCTACAAAATGCAGCTACTCAAGATATCGCGAATACTCCATTAATTCAAGTTTTAGATTTAGATCAACTAGATCAAAGTCAATTTAGAACCGCTGATGGTTTTTTCGATTATGTTGAAGGTATTACTGTAAATTCTCAAAACGGATATGTTATTTTTCCTGATCCTGAACCATTTGGAAGTGGATTGGCAAAAGATTTAACCAACTCTTTAGATGATAAATTTATTTTTAATGAATTGTATTTAAATACCAAAATCAACATTAAAAACAATTTTCAAAACAAAGACAAATACTTCTTAAAAGGATATTTTAAATCTGAAAGTGCTGGCGGAATTCCTATTGGCGCGTTTAATGTGCCTAGAGGATCTGTAAGAGTTACTGCTGGTGGTAGGCAGTTGGTAGAAGGTGTAGATTACGTAGTAGATTATCAATTGGGTAGAGTACAAATTATTGATCCTGGTTTACGAGCTTCAGGGACACCAATAAATGTATCCACAGAAAATAACGCGGTTTTTAATCAACAAAGAAAAACCTTTATGGGGGTTGATATTGAGCACAAATTTTCTGATGATTTTGTAGTGGGCGGAACTGTGTTAAACGTAATGGAACGTCCTTTAACGCCAAAGGTAAATTTTGGTTCAGACCCTATAAACAACACCATGTTTGGGGTAAATATTGATTATGCTACAGAAGTGCCTTATTTTACCAAACTGGCAAATAAACTGCCATTTGTAGATACAGATGCGCCTTCTAACATCTCAGTAAGAGCGGATATGGCCTATTTATTGCCTGGAACTCCCAGCGGAATTGATGTGGCTGGTGCAGCTACTTCTTATATTGATGATTTTGAGGCTTCTCAAATACCCATTAGTTTATTATCTGCTTTAGACTGGTACGAAGCAAGTACACCAAAATATAACGATATTACAGACCGTTTTAATGGTACTGCAGATGGCTTAGCATACAATGATAAAAGAGCAAAATTGGCTTGGTATAGCATTGACCAAATTTTCTATGGTTTGGGTGATACACCTGCTAGTATTAATGCTGATGAACTTTCTAGAGCAGAAACAAGACAAGTAAATTACAATGAATTGTTTCCTAATCAACAGTTTGACATCACACAAAACACCTTATTAAGAACATTAGACTTGGCATATTTTCCTGAAGAGAGAGGTTCTTACAATTTTAATATTGATGCCAATGATGTGAATGACGATGGTACTTTAAAAAACCCTGAAGAAAATTGGGGTGGAATTATGAGACCATTAAACACCAATAATTTTGATCAAGCTAATGTTGAATTCATTCAGTTTTGGGTGATGGATCCTTATCAAAATTATTCTATTACACCAGAAGAAGGTTTACCTGCAGGTATAAACCCAAATGATATATCTAATCAAGTAGGTGATTTATACATCAATTTAGGAAATGTTTCTGAAGATATTGTAAAGGATAGCCGCAAAATGTTTGAAAATGGTTTACCTGAAGATGGTATAAAAGTAAACGATGTAAATGTAAATAGAACAATTTGGGGAGATGTGCCTAGAAACCCTTCAATCATTTATGCATTTAGTGAAGAAGATGATGCAAGAAACAATCAAGATTTAGGTTTTGATGGTTTAACAGATGCTGAAGAGTTGGCCAATTTAGCCACTAATTTAGGCGTTGATCCGCAGACTTTACCTAACTATCTTATTAATGACCCTGCTTCTGATAACTTTCAATTTTTTAGAGGCAGTAATTTAGATGCTATTAATGCATCTATTGTAAGAAGATATAAAAATTTTAACAATACACAGGGCAACTCACCAACCTTAAATCAATCTCCTGAAACCTACCCTACTTCATCTACAACCTATCCAGATGTAGAAGATATCAATAGAGATCAGACCATGAATACTGTAGAAAGTTTTTATGAGTATAAAATTTCTATGAATAGAAACGATTTACAAAAAGGTAAAAATTTTATTGTAGATCAAAAAACAACCACAGTAACTCTAGAAAACGGTAACACACAAGAAACCACTTGGTATCAATTTAGAGTACCAATCAGAAATGGTACTCCAATTAACGGAATTTCTGACTTTAACAGCATTCGTTTTGTGAGAATGTATTTAACCAACTTTAAAATGCCTGTGGTTCTTCGTTTTGGTGAGTTAGATTTGGTTAGAGGAGATTGGAGACGTTACTTAAAAACTATAGATCCAGACATTGACCCAAGTAGAGATTTAAATCAAGCTGAACTTGAAAGTTTTGAGGTTGGTGTGGTTAGTATTGAGCAAAATAATGGAACCTATCAAACTCCACCAGGTATTGAACGAGAACGTTTACAAGGTACAACTACAGTTCAGTTACAAAATGAGCAATCTGTAACGCTAAAAGTAAACCAACTTGAACCTGGAAAAACAAGAGCTATTTATAAAAACATTAGTGTAGATTTAAGACGTTTTAAAAATTTACAAATGTTTATGCACTTGCAAAGTGTAGAGGGTGAAGCCCCTGCTGCAGACAATGAATTTGCAGGAGTTATTCGTTTAGGAACAGATTTAGATGAAAACTATTACGAATTAGAACTGCCCTTAAAAGTATCTGAAAATGGGAATACAGCCGAGCAAATTTGGCCAGAAGAAAATAACTTGAATGCCTTTTTAGAAACATTAGGTAAAGTTAAGCTAGAAAGAGATGGTTTAGGAGCAGCTATTAACGAACCTTTTACTTCTCAAAATCAGGGAGATTTACCTTATAAAGTAACTGTAAAAGGTAACCCTACTTTAGCGCAATTAAGAACCATTGTTTTAGGGTTAAAAAATATTAGCCTTAGCAATAAAAGTGGAGAAATTTGGTTTAACGAATTACGTTCGTCTGATTTTGATAACGAAGCTGGCTGGGCTGCTGTGGTAAATGCAGATGCCAATTTTGCTGACGTTGCCAACGTTTCACTGTCTGGTAGCATGCAAACCATTGGTTTTGGTAATGTAGAAGATAGAGTAGCGCAACGTACCTTAGATGAAACCAAACAATACGACATCAACACTTCTGTGAATTTAGGAAAAGTACTAACCCCTCAAAAATGGGGCGTTCAAATACCAATGAGTTATAGTGTTGGTGAAACGTTTATTGATCCTAAATTTGATCGTCAATATCAAGATGTTGAATTTAGTGAGGTAAAATCGTTCTTTGAAAGTCAAACTGATAGCCCACAAAAAGAACAGGCTCTAGAAAACATCAATAATTCTCAAGATTACACAAAACGAACTAGCATTAGTTTCATCAATGTAAAAAAGAACAGAAACCCAAATACTACTAAAAAGCCTAAATTTTATGATATTGAAAATGTAGCGGTTTCCTACTCACACAATCGCGAATTTCGACGCGATTATAACATTCAAAAGTTTATCAACGAAAATGTAATGGCTTCTGCTGGGTATAATTTTAATTTCGATGCTAAACCTATTGAACCTTTTAAAAAGAACGATTCTTTATTTAGAAGTAAGTATTGGAAATTTTTAAAAGACCTTAATTTTAATCCAGTTCCCACTACTTTAGCCATCAATTCTAGAATCAATAGAAGTTATAACGAACAACAATCTAGAAATTTAATTGAGGGGTTATCACCACAACCAGAACTAATTCAACGCAGGTTTTTATTTGATTGGGATTATACCATTGGTTTTGATTTAACAAAATCGCTACAACTCAACTTTAACGCTACCAACAATTACATTTATGATGCCTTTGGCAGTGGAGAAGAATTGCAAATTTTTGATGATTTCTTTAATACAGGTAGAGCCAATCAATATCACCAAAAGTTAAACGGAACGTATCAATTGCCTTTAAACAAATTCCCTTTCTTAAAATTCATTAAAGCAGATTATGCATATACAGCTGATTTTGATTGGCAAGTATCTTCGCAAGACAAAACCATTGCAGCACAAATTGGTAATGTAATTCAAAATGCCAATACCCATAATTTAAACACCACCTTTACGTTTGATAAGATTTACAAAAGTATCGGTTTTGAACGATTGTTGTTAACCAAAACACAACGTAAAAATGCAAAAGGAAAAAACTTATCTAGAATAAGACCCAAGAAAAAATTACCCATTGGTAAACAAATTTTAAAAACTACTTGGGGGTTATTAACTTCTGTAAAACAAGGTAAAATTAGTTATACCGAAAATAATGGCCAATATTTACAAGGTTATGATCAGGGCGTTGGTTTCTTAGGTGGCCCTCCAACAGCATTTGCCTTTGGTAGTCAAGTAGATATTAGAAACAAAGCGTTAACAAACGGTTGGTTAATAAACCCAAGAGCAGCATCAGAAGAATACTTTAACAAAAGATATAGCAGAACACATTATAACAAATTAGATTACAACTTTACCTTAAAACCAATTAACGATTTAAATATTGATGTGCGAGGTAATAAAATTCAAACACAAGACATATCGCAACAACTCGATGTTATTACTGCTCCAGATCCTTTAGCAAATCCAAATGGTATTTTAGACGATACGATAGACACCTTTGAAACAGGTAACTTTAGCACAAGCCACTCCATGTTTGCTACCGCTTTTACAGATGGTGATGCACTGTTTCAAACCATGAAAGATGCACGAGTTGAAATTTCGCAAAGGTTGGCATCAGAGAGTGGTATAGACACCAACGACCCCACTAATATTAATGACGATGGTACAGTAAAAGGTTTTGGTGGTAATAGCCAACAAGTTTTATTACCGGCTTTTATGGCAGCATATTCTGGTAAGAGTCCTGCAAAAGTAAATACAGGCTTGTTTAGAAATATACCAATTCCTAATTGGACTTTACGATATAATGGATTTATGAAAATGCAATGGTTTAAGAAAAACTTTTCATCATTTGTGGTTTCTCATGGCTATAAATCTTCATATACCATTTCTAACTTTACAAATAATTTGCAATACAACGAGGCCACTGCATTCACAGAAACGAATGCTGCAGGCAACTTCGAGTCGCAAAGATTAATCGCAAGTGCAACTTTAGTAGACGAGTTTTCGCCATTGCTTAAAGTTGATATGAAAATGAAAAACTCTTTCTCTTTTAGAGGAGAAGTGAAAAGAGACAGAACCTTAACCATGAATTTTAACAACAGTACTTTAACAGATATTACTGGAACAGAATATATTTTTGGACTAGGTTATGTATTTAAAAATGTAAAAATGAACACCCGTTTTACGGGTAAAAAAACAACCTTAAAAGGTGATATCAATTTAAGGGCAGATGTTTCATTACGAGATAATTTAACGCAAATTAGGTATATAGATGAAGATAATAATCAAATTAGTGGTGGACAACGATTATTTTCTATTAAATTTACGGCAGATTATATTTTAAGTAGAAGTTTAACCGCCTCTTTTTATTATAATCACCAAACATCTAGATTTGCAATATCTACCACATTCCCAAGACAGGCAATTAATGGTGGTATTAATATTATTTACAATCTAGGAGGAAACTAAAATAAGTACATTCAAATTTATAAAAAACAGTAAAAAATGAACATTCCATCAGAATTAAAATATACCAAAGATCACGAGTGGATTAAAATTGAAGATAGCATTGCAATAGTAGGTATTACAGACTTTGCGCAAGGCGAATTAGGAGACATTGTTTATGTTGATGTTGATACTTTAGACGATACTGTTGAAGAAGGTGAGGTTTTTGGATCTGTAGAAGCCGTAAAAACGGTATCTGATTTATTTATGCCCTTAACAGGTGAGGTAATTGAATTTAATGAAGGCCTAGAAGATGAACCAGAATTGGTAAATTCTGACCCTTACAACAAAGGCTGGATGATTAAAATTCAAATTTCTGACAGCTCACAAATAGAAAACTTACTCGATGCTGAAGCGTATAAAGATCTTATTACTCAATAACGTAATTCTTATTGCAATAATAATTACCATAGGTATTTTATGCTTAAGTTTAATAAAAGTTTCTAATGTACCAAGTATGGAAATTAAAAACGTAGATAAAGCTTACCACTCAATTGCCTATTTTACATTAGCTACAGCATGGTTATTTAGTTTTTATAAAAAGCCTCAAAAAAAATATACTATCGTTATTTCGTGTATCATTTTTGGCATAATTATTGAAGCTTTACAGATGAATTTAACTGTATACAGATCTGGAGATCTTTTAGATGTAGTGGCCAACAGCGTAGGTGTTCTCTTAGCTTTAGTGGTTTTTAATATTTTTTTAAAAAAAAATCGCATTAATTCATCTTCATAGTTGTATTTAACACAATAATTTAATTAAATTAGCAAACTATAAAACTCTCTATAATGGAAATTAAGAAAAATCCTAAATCGAACTTAGAAAATTTTAGTAAAATTTTTATGCAAATAGGGTTAGTGTTAGCCTTATTTGTTACTTACATTGCCATAGAACAAAAAACCTATGACAAAACTTATGGTGAATTAGCAGTTGTAAATATGAATGCTGAAATGGAAGAAGAAATTCCTATTACAGAAAGAGTTGAACCTGTAAAACCTAAAACACCACCACCACCAACTCCAGAAAAAATAGAGATTGTAGAAGACGAAAAGGAAATTGAAGAAACTGTAATCGAATCTACTGAAACAGACGAAACCGAAGCAATTGAAGTGGAAGAAATTGAAGAGGTAGAAGAAGTAGAAGAAGTAATTGAAGACGTAAGTTTTATGATTATTGAAGATGTACCGGTTTTTCCTGGATGTAAAGGAAATAAGGCAGAACTAAAAAAATGTTTTAGCCAAAAAGTACAAAAACATTTTTCTAGAAAATTTGATGCAGATTTACCAAATGAATTAGGGTTATCTCCAGGTAAAAAAAGAGTATTTATTGCTTTTAAGATTGATAGAAGTGGAAATATTACCAACATTCAAGCAAGAGCACCACACCCAAAAATTAAAAGTGAGGTAGTTAGTGTAATGAATCAACTGCCTAAAATGAAACCAGGTAGACAGAGAGGTAAGCCTGTAGGTGTTAAATACAGTATTCCATTTACTTTAATTGTTGAATAACAATTAAAATTGAATTCTTATAAATAAAAAAACGTTTAGATTGGTCTAAGCGTTTTTTTTGTACTTGTACTTAAAGTTTACTTTTTTATACCAGAATTCAGACGATTAAAAAATAAGGTTCTAAAAGATATTCATTATAAGAAAGATACACCAAAACTACGATAATTTATCCTGTTTGCTTGCCAGAATATTTTAAACCAAATAGACGTTGTTTTCAAGTAATACGAATTATAACAGCCCATTGGTTTTTAAAAGTAAAATACTTCCAAACCAAAAAGTGATATTGAAATCGAGTTCAATCACCCATAAAATCTAACAGGTTCTAAGCCAAATAAAAGTTATTCAGCCATTTCTAGCAATTTTAAAACGGTATTGTAATTTCTTGTGGTAGCTGTTACTTTTAATTTTCTTTCAAATAAATGATTAGTGATTTTTGAGCTTCCAAATCCGTTTGGGCAATACATATAAATGACATTTCCATCAATTTTAAAATCATCTTCTGCAATATTCTTGATTTCAATTTCAGTGATTTTTGGTGATCTATCTAAAAAAGTAAAAGCAACTATTTTTTTATTCTCGGTAGAAAAAGGATAATTCTCAATGGCTTTTTTCCATTCCGAAATTGTTCTTGCTATTACAGGAACCTCATGGCCGAATTTTTCTTTAATTGCTATTTTTATAGTATCGCAAATAACATTGGTACTTAAATTAGATTCTAAGATAATATTACCACTTTGAATGTAAGTTTGTACTTTTTGAAATTTCAATACTGTTAATAACTGACGTAAATCTACCATAGGTATTTTGTTTTTACCTGATACATTGATGCCTCTTAATAAAACAATATATTTTTTCATTCAGTTTATTAACTTTCTTATAGTTTCAATTTAATCAGTTGTCTTTATAAAAATGCTTAGCCCTGATTGAAACGACATCCTTTTTTATTTTTCATAAAAAAAATATAGTGGAAAGCAGGAATAGCTTCTAATAATTTTACAATCCTGTAATTTTATCTTCTTTTAAAATATTATTTGTTTCTGCTATAACTTTATCTAAAATGCTATTTAGTTCCTCTTTTGTCATCTCTAAATGCGTATGTACTTTATCATCTGCAATTAAATTCAACAACGCTTTGTCTTGCGCTCTTCCCCTTTTCATAGCTTCATTGTAACCAATATTTTCATTAAAAGTAACCAAAGAATATTTTGAAGCATATTGACTTGGAAATGTCTTTTCTAAGTCCATTTCTATTTTACGCTTTTCTTTGAATAAAGGGTTTGCAACGTGATCTCGCATTTCGTAAAAATTATCAATGGCTAAATCTGCAATAGCATCTGTGTCTTTTTTACGTACTTTTTGATAGGCTTTAAACACAGCTTCCCAACCAAAGATTTCTCGACTGCGCTCGAAATGACAAAGTATTTCATCAAAAACCACGACATCTTCAAAAGAAGCATTCATACCTTGTCCGTAAAAAGGTACAATAGCATGCGCTGAATCTCCCATTAAAAGCGTTTTATTTTGATACGACCAAGGAGAGCATTTGATAGTGCCTAAAGGACCTGTTGGGTTGTTTACAAACTCTTCTTTGATATTCGGTATTAAAGCCAAGGCGTCTGGGAATTCTTTTTCAAAAAATGCTACAATTTTTTCTTCGGATGTTAAATTGTTAAAGTTGTATTCGCCTTCATCATAACTTAAAAACAAGGTTACTGTAAAACTACCATCCCTATTTGGTAAGGCGATTAACATAAAATCGCCTCTTGGCCAAATGTGTAAATGTCCTTTACTAATTTGATGGTTTCCGTTTTCATCAGCCGGAATTTCTAACTCTTTATACCCGTGATTTAAATAGTTTTGCGAATAACTAAATAAGAATTTACGCTCTGAAACATAACTTTTTCTGAGTGATGAACCAGCACCATCTGCTCCGAAGATAACATCGGCCTTTACTTGAAATTTCTCCTCAGATTCATAATTTTTAAAATGCGCTATTTTATTTTCGATGTCTACTTTTGTACATCCTGCGTTGAAGTGAATCGTTACATTTTTGTGTTTTTCGGCTTCATTTAATAAAATGGCATTTAAATCGCCTCTTGAAATGGAGTTGATATACTCTCCTGCTCTACCTGAATAATTAGATGTAAAGGTATTCCCTTGATTATCATGCATTAACCTGCCATACATTGGTATACAAATTTCTTTGGCTTTTTCTTCCATTCCACATAAGCGTAGAGCTTTTAACCCTCTGTCTGATAATGCTAAATTGATAGATCTTCCAGCAGAAATGTCTACTTTTCGTAAATCGGGTCTACTCTCGTAAACTACTACTTTGTAGCCTCTTTGTGCTAGTCTTAAGGCTAACAAAGCGCCACATAGTCCTGCTCCGATTATTAGAATTGAAGCCCCTCCTAAATCCTCCCCAAAAGGGAGGACTTTTTCATTGTTGCTTTTTGTTTCTTTTTTATTTTCCAAAATAATTTATTCTATTTTTAATCAACCTTATTTCTTTAAAAGTTAATCTCATAAATGAAATGTTAATGATGTTTGTTTTTCCTTTTTCATCAAAAAAAACAATTTCAGGAATTAAAGAGTTAAATTTAATTCCTTCATTACTATTATAAAAAAACTCTTTTATCAATATATTTTTCCTGATAAGAATAATTCGTTTTTTAGAAATTATAAGACAATGATATTTAGTTTTTCTAAAAAAAAGTAAACAATCAAGTATTACATTATTTGTGTAAAAAATATCTAAAAATCCTAAATCAGATTTTTTCTTTAAAAACATTACTTCACCTTCTTTTTCGAAAAGTAATTTTATATCATTGGTATTCATCAATTATAAATCCATTAAACTTTCGTTCCTTTGGAAAGGATTGAAGATAGGATTGAAACCATTTGATACACATCCTCAAACGAATTATACATGGGCACAGGAGCACAACGAATAACATCTGGTTCTCGCCAATCTGTGATAATATTTTTTTCCATTAATTTTTGATGTAAACTTTTATCAGCTTGTTGCACTTGAATAGACAATTGACAACCTCGTTCTTTTGGATTTTTTGGGGTGATGATTTTAATATCTTCTGAACCCATTTCATGGATTAAAAACTCGAAAAAACCTGTTAATTTTGCTGATTTTAGACGAAGAGCGTCCATACCTATTTTATCAAATACATCTAAAGATGCTTTTATAGCTGCCATAGATAATATGGGTGGATTGCTCAATTGCCAACCTTCTGCACCTTGCATTACATCAAAAGGCATTCGCATGTTAAAACGAGTAGTTTTATTGTGGTTCCACCAACCTGCAAAACGCGGTAAATCTTTGTTTTTAGCATGTTTTTCGTGTACAAATACTCCTGATAAACTTCCTGGCCCTGAGTTTAAATATTTGTAGGTACACCATGCTGCAAAATCTACTCCAGCATCATGTAAGTTGGGTTGCACATTTCCTGCTCCATGAGCCAAATCAATACCAACGATACAACCTTTAGAATGCCCTATTTCTGCGATTCGTTTTAAATCTAAAAACTGACCTGTATAATAATTTACACCACCAATTAATAGCATTGCAATTTCATCACCTTGATTGGCAACAATGGCTTCTAAGTCCTCGATATTCAATAATTCCTCTCCTTTTCTTGGTGTCCACTCTATAACATCATCTTCAGAAAAGCCATGAAATTTTAATTGCGATTGTACTGCATATCTGTCTGAAGGAAACGCGTCCGACTCAATCACAATCTTATATTTTGTTTTTGTAGGTCTGTAAAACGATACCATTAATACATGTAAGTTGGTCGTTAAAGTATTCATTACCACCACTTCAATAGGTTTTGCCCCTACTATTTTTGCCATTTTATCAGTTAGAAATTCGTGATAATGTATCCACGGATTTTGAGCCTTAAAATGCCCTTCTACCCCTAAATTTGCCCAATCTTCTAATTCTTGATGCAGGTATTGTTTTGTTGATTTTGGTTGTAAACCCAAAGAGTTTCCTGTAAAATACAACCAATCGTTTCCGTTTTTATCTTTCGGAATGTAAAATTGATTTCGCAAATAAGCAAGCGGATCTTCTTTATCTAATTGTTGGGCAAATGCCAATGTGTTTTGGTATTTCATCAATAAAAATAGGATTGTTACCAAATATAAAACATTCTGATTTTAGAATGAATTAATTAGTATCTTTATTCTACAAATTCTAGAAAACTGACTTATGAATTCTTACAAATTATTACTTTTTATATCTATTGTATTTCTTGTTTCGTGCAACAATAATACAGTATTGGTTGCAGGTTTACAAAGCGTTAGTGAAGACATACAAAAACAATATGCTCCTGATAAAAGAGTAGCGATTTACAACATTGATATTGCAACTGTTGGTGATAAAATTGTGCTAACAGGTAAAACAAACGCTCAACAAGCTTACCACAGATTGCTAGATAGTTTAAAGCGTTTAGATGTAGATTTTAGCAATACAATTAGGGTATTGCCAGATACAGCTGTGGGTAATAAAATGTTTGCAGTTGCCAGAAATTCTGTAATTAACATCCGATCTAAACCCAAACATTCTGCGGAGTTAGGCACACAAGCTTTGTTAGGCATGCCTTTAAAAGTATACGATAAAAAAGGAGATTTTTATAGAGTTCAAACACCTGACCACTATATTTCTTGGGTAGATAAAGGCGGCATTACAAGAATGACAAAAGATGAATTTACTACTTGGAATACTTCTGAGAAGGTAATTTTCACTCAAAATTTTGGCTATGTGTATACAAATCCTAAATTTGAAACGATTGTTTCTGACATCACTTTAGGTGGCGTTCTAAGGCTTTTGCGAAACGAAAAAGAATATTATTTTGTGAAATATCCGGACGACAGAAAAGGATATATAAAAAAAGAAGAAGCGATGATTTATGGGGCTTGGTTACAAAGCAATTCTTTTTATAAAGACACAGAAATCGCACAAAGGCAAAAAAACATAGCACAATATGCAAAAGAAATGCTAGGTTTTCCATATTTATGGGGAGGCACCTCTAGCAAAGGAATGGATTGTAGTGGGTTTACAAAAATGGTGTATTTAATGAATGGTTTTATCATTCCTAGAGATGCTTCTCAACAAGTACAAGCAGGACAAATTGTGGATGCTGCACTGAAATTTGAAGGCCTAGAAAAAGGCGATTTATTATTTTTTGGCAAGAAAGCAACTGCTGATAAAAAGCAAAAAGTTACGCATGTTGGCATTTGGTTGGGTAATGCTAAAATGGAATTTATTCATGCTTCTGGCAATGTGCATTTGAGTTCTATGGATGAGAAACAACCTCATTATGATGCGTTTAACAAAAATCGTTATTTGGGTAGTAGACGCTATTTAGGGGTAGAGGATCAAATGATAGTGAAGTTCAGCGATACAAGTATTCTTTATTAACATTTCCGAATTAATACTTGAAAAGTTTTACGATTGTGCTATTTTTGGATTTGTTCTTATAATTACCCACAAACAGTAAACAAAGTATTTGGTTTTTATATATTCAAAACACACGTGAAGAACTGAATTATGACAACGTTGACATCAACCCTGCCCTACTAAGCCAGTTGTATATTCAAGTTACTTTTAATATGTTTGCTATGCATGGAATTAATTAACGAGTTTGACAGCACATTTTTATAGTGACATTTCGTATTGCTACACTTGCATACAGCATTGACGATTTGAAAAAAACCAATCAAAACACCAAAAATGACGTACAAAGAAACGCTATTTTTTATTGGCCAAAGTTTAACCATCAACCACGAGCAAAAAAATAAAATTGTCATCGAAGAGCAATTGAAAACAAATGCTATTGATTGGGATGCTGTCGTTAAAATAAGCACAGCGCATTTTGTGTTTCCGGCGCTATATTGTAATTTAAAGCGTGCGAATTTTTTACATTACCTCCCTGAAGATTTGGTTGGGTATATGAAGCATATTACCGATTTAAATAGAGAACGCAATGAACAAATAATAGCGCAAGCTAAAGAAATTAACAGAGTACTCTTAGCAAACGACATCACACCTATCTTTCTAAAAGGAACTGGCAATTTATTGGAAGGCTTGTATGAAGATATCGCCGAACGCATGGTTGGGGATATTGATTTTATTGTGTCTAAGGAAGAGTATCCAAAGGCGATTGCTATTTTAAAAAAAATGAAGTACAAGGAATTTAAAGAAGGGCATCATATTCGTAAATTTCATTGGCATTATCCTAGGTTGGTTCATCCCAATCATATAAGTGCCGTAGAAGTCCATAATAAAATACTAAAGAAACCATTTGATACTATTTTTGGTCAAAAACAGATACAACAAGACGTTATTGAAAAATTTGGTATTCACTTTTTATCTTCAGGTCACAAAATATTGAATGCAATATTGCCTAAAATCATCAACGACCAATTGTACTATTCACAGCATATCACTTTAAGAACGATGTACGATGTTTTTTTAGTCACTACAAGGGGAGCCTATAGCATTCAATTAGAAAACAAAGCTGTTTTTAAAAAATTCAACAACTTTTTAAGCTGTATCCAACTGGTTTTAAACTATCCAAACGCTATAAAAATAAAGGAATCAAAGACTACAAAAAAATATCAGAAATCTTATGTGTTGAGATTAAACAACTCGAAAATAGTCAAACTACAATCAACAATCATAGATAAATGGATACAATTAAAGAGCAAGTTCATCATTTTAAAAATGGCTCTTTATGACAAAGAATACCGTTCATTTGTGTTAAAAAGAATTTTTCAAATCGATTTTTACAAAAGTTTTGCAGGTTTTACATCCTCAACGAAGAATTAACTTTAAAAAGGTTAATTGATCAAAATTAAACTCAAAAATCATTGGTTATTTGTGTGAAACTTTTGCCTAGTTAAAATCAAACAAGCAACTGATGATGGAAAAAAATTAAAAATCTTACTACAAAGTTTTTATAATGTGAGGAAACAAAACAGTAAAAGACATCACAAATTGACTTAATTCGTTTGTTTCTTATCAGATTATAAAAAATTTAAAATTAACTTCTAAATATTCTTTTGTACCATGGTTTTTTAGATTGGTCTAAATATCCTACCCCATAACCATAACCATAACCATAACCATAACCATAACCATAACCATAACCATACCCTCTAGTCATATCAGTATCATTTAATACGATAGCCATATTGTTTAATTTCTTCTCATCATATAAATTTTGAGCTACTTTAAGCATGCGTTTGTCCAAGTAATTCGCTCTAGATACGTATAAGGTAATATCTGCATACTTAGAAATTAACAGCGTATCTGTAACCAAATTTACGGGTGCTGTATCTACAATAATAAAGTCATACTCATTTTTCACCTCTTTGAACAATTGTTTGGTTTTATTTCCTAACAATAACTCTGCTGGATTGGGTGGAATCACACCAGACGAAATAATATCTAGTCCTTTAATTTCTGGAATTGAAAATATAATTTCTTTTAAGGTTACAGAAGAATTTGTAATAAAATTGGTAACCCCTTTACGTTCTGGTATGCCCAAATATTCGGTCACTTTAGGTGCTCTTAAGTCCATCCCTAATAACAAAACCTTTTTATTAGACAAAGATAGAGCAGCTGCTAAATTGATGGATATAAAAGATTTCCCTTCGCCACTGGTTGTTGAAGTTACAAACACCGTTTTAGACTGCATCTCCTTATGATCGGAAAGCATAAAATCTAAATTGGTACGAATCAACCGGAAAGCTTCGGCTACCGTGGTCCTAGCATCTGAACCAATTACAACTTTTTTATCAGTTTCAGAATGGGGCACGTCTCCTAAAAAAGGAATATTAGTCAATTCTTCAACATCTCTTCTTGAATGGATTTTGGTATCCAATAAGTACTTTATATAAATTATGGCAAAAGGAAAAACTAGGCCTAAAAAAAATGCTATAATATATACCGTTTTTTTATTAGGTGACACAGGGTTACCACTGCTATAAGCACTATCAATAATTTTTGCATTTGGCACAGTAATCGCCAATGATATAGCTGTTTCTTCTTTTTTCTTTAACAAGTAAGAGTACAACTCTGAATAAATTTCTTTTTGTTTTTCAATATCAAAGATGCCTCGTTCTATTAAAGGAATTGAAGATACTTTACTAATACTTCTATTGGCCTCTTGATTTAATTTTTGCAATTGAATTTCTAAAGAATTCTTAAGATTGTTAAAATTAGATTTCAAATTAGATTTTAATGATTCTATACGCTCATTCAAGGCAATTAAGGTTGGGTTTTTAACACCGGCTACTGGAGTTAAACGATTTCTTTGTAAAACCAACTGATTATAAGTATTAATAGCATTAGACGTAATCTCATCTTGGAAGCCTAGATTCGCAGGTAAAATATCATCAGTAGTTGACTGATCCTCAATCTCTTTCTTCATCCATTTGACCAAATTCAATTGGGTTTGAACCTCAACGATTTTTTTATTATTTTCAGAAACAGTCTCTAGAGCAAGTTCACCTTCGACGACGTAGCCAGATATACCAAATTTAGTCTTATACTCTTTGAACTCATCTTGTATTTTAGACAATTCAAGACTTACACTATTTAAGCGTTCTTCAATAAAGTTTTTGGTTTTTATGGAAACTATATTTTTATCTTTAATAGCATCTTTATTATACTGGTTCACCAATTCATCTAAAACCGTTTCAGCTTTAATCTTTACAGGATCTGTTAAACTAAGGTTTAATACGCTCGAATTCTTATCTGCGGGTTGAATAGATATTCTATTTTTGTAACTGTTTACTACTTTATTTTTAGATCTTATATTTATCTGAAAACTAACACCAACCTGTTTACTTACATCATCAATCAACTTTACAATAGTAAAATCTCCTAAAATATCACTTTGCATAGCCTGTCCAAAAACAGCAGTTTGTACTTTTTCATCAATTGTATTGTATAATTCTATGGTGTTTTGATCGACAATCCGAATTATAAAAGAAGTATCTCTATCATTTTGAGCAAGGTTTTCTTCGAAAAACTTCAATTTAAATTGATTATTTGGATATATTTCTGTAGCTCGAATTCTTCCTTGATAATAATAACTAACATCTAAGCTTAAAGAATCTACTACGTAACCAATGATTTTCCTTGACTTTAAAATATGGATTTCATTATCAGTATTATTAGCTGAACCAGTTCCCACAATTCCCAAATCAGAAACTGCTTTTAACTCATCAGAAATACCAGATTTTGAGTTATCTTTTATTAGTATAGAAGAAGATGCTTGATACACTGGTGTCGTATATCTTAAGTACAAATACGCACCGATCATAGCAAAGAAACATGATAAAACAAACCACTTCCAATACTGCAGAAATTTTCCTACTTCCTCTTTTATGTTTATATTTTCAGTACCTTCCTGAGAATTGTATTGAAAATTTTCTTTATATTCTTGCATGTTTATCGAATTAAAAGTGCTACAACTGTAACTAATAAGCTGGTTATTGATATAAACAAACTTGTGTTAGAGTTTGATGAGGCTGACTGAATTCTTGCATAATTAGGTTGTACATAAACCACATCATTTTGTTGCAGATAATACACAGGAGAAGTAAAAATTTCTTTGGATAATAGGTCCACCTTGTATTCATTTTTTTGTCCATTTTCTTCTCTTTGCACCAATACATCAAACCGTTGCCCTGAAATATTTAAATCACCTGCTAATGCAATCGCTTCCAGAATGGTAATCCGTTCGTTAGGTATTGTGTAACTCCCAGGGCTTCTTACATCTCCCAATACACTCACTTTATAATTTATAATACGAATGTTAATATTAGGATTTATTATATAATCTGGGTCTAATTTACTTTTTAAAAATTCGATTACATCCTGTCGTGTTAATCCACCTACTTTTAATTTACCCAATACAGGGAAGTCTATTTCACCATCAGTATTCACCAAATAATTCAATTGCTGTTGCATTCCCATAGCTCCTCCACCTGTAGCAGAAAAATTGACCATTCCCAAGTTAAAAGGTACCACTGCTTCCGTATCTTGAGCGGTAATCACAATCTGCAACAAATCGTCTGGTTTTATAATCGTTTTGTAACTATTCGAAACTTTAGATTGATCAATTTCATCATTTTGAAAGTAAATGATGTCTTTTTTTGAGACACAGGCACTTAGTTGTAGTAACAAAGCCAGAAACAATGCATAAACTAAAAAGTTTTTCATAAATATATTTTGGGCTAAAATAGCAAATTCTTCGGAATAGTACCTAACTAATGATAGGATTTTATTATACTTTGTTTATAACGTTGTTCCGAAAGAGGAACGACTAAAGTAACATATAGATTTTATGTAACAGATTGCTTTACTTCGTTCGCAATAACAAAGCTCTCTGTCATTTTGATTGAAGCCTAAGCGGAATCGAGAAATCTCTTCCTATGTAAATTAGATCTCTCCACAAGGTCGAGATGACAAAACAAGTGTCATTTTGAGTGAAGCGATAGCGGAATCGAAAAATCTCTTACTGCGTAAATTAGATCTCTCCACAAGGTCGAGATGACAAAGCAAGTGTCATTTTGAGTGAAGCGATAGCGGAATCGAAAAATCTCTAAATACATAAAATTTCTTAATTACAGGAGAAATGGAAAAAGATCTCTCCACAAGGTCGAGAGGACAAAACAAGTGTCATTTTGAGTGAAGCGAAAGCGGAACCGAAAAATCTCTTAATACATAAAACTTCTTAATTACAGGCGAAATGAAAAAAGATTCCTCCACAAGGTCGAGATGACAAAACACTTGTCATTTTGAGTGGAACGTAAGTGGAATCGAAAAATCTAAATAAAAGTAGATAGTAAGATTCCTCCACAAGGTCGGAATGACAAAAGCACTCTGTCATTTTGAGTGAAGCGAAAGCGGAACCGAAAAATCTAAATAAAAGTAGATAGTAAGATTCCTCCACAAGGTCGGAATGACAAAACACGTGTCATTTTGAGTGAAGCGATAGCGGAATCGAAAAATCTCTTAATACATAAAATTTCTTAATTACAGGAGAAATGGAAAAAGATCTCTCCACAAGGTCGGAATGACAAAGCACGTGTCATTTTGAGTGAAGCGAAAGCGGAACCGAAAAATCTCTTAATACATAAAACCTCTTAATTACAGGCGAAATGGAAAAAGATCTCTCCACAAGGTCGGAATGACAAAAGCACTCTGTCATTTTGAGTGGAACGTAAGTGGAATCGAAAAATCTAAATAAAAGTAGATAGTAAGATTCCTCCACAAGGTCGGAATGACATAGCGCCTGTCATTTTGAGTGAAGCGAAAGCGGAATCGAAAAATCTCTTAATACATAAAACTTCTTAATCACAGGCGAAATGGAAAAAGATTCCTCCACAAGGTCGAGAGGACAAAACAAGTGTCATTTTGAGTGAAGCGATAGCGGAATCGAAAAATCTCTTAATACATAAAACCTCTTAATTACAGGCGAAATGAAAAAAAGATTCCTCCACAAGGTCGGAATGACAAAACACGTGTCATTTTGGGTGAAGCGAAAGCGGAACCGAAAAATCTCTTAATACATAAAACCTCTTAATCACAGGCAAAATGGAAAAAGATCTCTCGACAAGGTCGAAATGACATAGCGCCTGTCATTTTGAGTGAAGCGAAAGCGGAATCGAAAAATCTCTTAATACATAAAACCTCTTAATTACAGGCGAAATGGAAAAAGATCTCTCCATAAGGTCGAAATGACAAAACACGTGTCATTTTGAGTGAAGCGATAGCGGAACCGAAAAATCTCTTCATACATAAAACCTCTTAATCACAGGCAAAATGGAAAAAGATCTATCCACAAGGTCGGAATGACAAAAGCACTCTGTCATTTTGAGTGGAACGTAAGTGGAATCGAAAAATCTAAATAAAAGTAGATAGTAAGATTCCTCCACAAGGTCGGAATGACATAGCGCCTGTCATTTTGAGTGAAGCGATAGCGGAACCGAAAAATCTCTTAATACATAAAATTTCTTAATTACAGGAGAAATGGAAAAAGATCTCTCCACAAGGTCGGAATGACAAAAGCACTCTGTCATTTTGAGTGAAGCGAAAGCGGAACCGAAAAATCTCTTAATACATAAAACTTCTTAATTACAGGCGAAATGAAAAAAGATCTCTCCACAAGGTCGAGATGACAAAGCACGTGTCATTTTGAGTGAAGCGAAAGCGGAATCGAAAAATCTCTTAATACATAAAATTTCTTAATTACAGACGAAATGGAAAAAGATTCCTCCACAAGGTCGAGATGACAAAACACGTGTCATTTTGAGTGAAGCGATAGCGGAATCGAAAAATCTCTTAATACATAAAACCTCTTAATTACAGGAGAAATGGAAAAAGATTCCTCCACAAGGTCGGAATGACATAGCGCCTGTTATTTTGAGTGAAGCGAAAGCGGAATCGAGAAATCTCTTAATACATAAAACCTATTAATTACAGGCGAAATGGAAAAAGATCTCTCCATAAGGTCGAAATGACAAAACAAGTGTCATTTTGAGTGAAGCGAAAGCGGAATCGAAAAATCTCTTACTGCGTAAATTAGATCTCTCCACAAGGTCGAGATGACAAGCTATACGCCATTACGAAGAAAGAACGACTGAAATAATCTGTAATTTATACCAACAACAGATTGCTTCACTTCGTACGCAATGACGTACGGACATTAAAACGCATTTTCATCCTTTTTAAAAAACATAGACCAAGCAGTGTTCATTACAATTTTAACATCTAAGAAAAAACTCCAATTTTCAATATACCATATATCTGCAGCGGCTCTGTTTTCCATATCTTTTATTTCTTTGGTCTCACCTCTATACCCATTGATCTGTGCCCAACCTGTAACTCCGGGTTTTGCAAAATGACGTACCATAAACTTGTCTACCAAAACACGATATTCTTCGGTATGTTTTAGCATGTGTGGTCTAGGGCCTACCAAAGACATGTTGTTTAGCAACACATTGATAATTTGAGGCAATTCATCAATACTGGTTTTACGCATAAAGGCACCGAATTGGGTTACCCTTTTATCGTTCTTAGTGGCTTGTACACTGTCTGAGGAATCATTTACAGTCATACTACGAAATTTAAAACAGTTGAACTCTTTCCCATCTTGTCCTGTTCTTTTTTGCACAAAAAATACGGGTCCTTTACTTGTCAATTTTATGATTATCGCAATAATTGGAAACAACCACGAAAACAAAAGTATTACAACCATAACAGAAAAAAATACATCAAAAGCTCTTTTTAAGAAGCGATTCGTGAAACTTGTTAAAGGTTCACTTCTCAATTTCATTATAGGTATATTTTGAATATAATCTATTGAAAATCGTTGCGATAAGTATTCTGAGAACTCAGGTATTACTCGAACCCGCATCATATTATTGTCTGCAAAACGAAACAAATCATTAATGAGTTTGCTTTGATGATAGGGTAATGAAATGATAATTTCGTCTACAGTATGATTTTCCAAAAAAGGAGTAATTTCAGACAAGCCTCCTTTAAAACATTTTTTTAGTTCACCACTTACCTTTGCATCCGTAAATAAACCCGCAATTTGAAATCCATAATTGGCATTTAAATATACTTTATCAATTAAGGTTAAAATATTTTGATTTAAGCCTACCAATAGAATTCGGTTTGCATTGGCTCCTTTTCTTCGATACGATTTTATTAAAGAAAAAGAAATAAAACGCCACAATAAAAGCAGGACAGAAAATATAAGTATCGCATACCCAAAAAACAATCTAGAAAACTTATAATCTGTAATAAAAAAAATGATGCCGCTACTTAAAAACGTAAAGGTTAAAATGGTGTATATGTTTTTCGATAATACTTTATGAAGGTATAAAATTCTGGGTATTTCATACAAATTGAACTTTAAGCTCAATCCCACCCAAAATACAACACCTGCAATAATTAAACTATTGTAGTATATTAAATCTGGTGTTTTTCCTTCAAAAACAAAGTACTTCGCCATAAAAAAAGACAGCATTAGCAGCACCATATCCACCAGTGAAAAAAGTAGCGGTATAAATTTTGATTTACTTTTAAACATCATATTAATTTTTTATTAAAACAACTTGTATTGCATGCAACACTATTTTGTGTTGTAATTCGAAAATTTAGGCAATACATATTGTTTTAATTTCCTAGAAATCTTAAAAAATAAAGTCACTACATCCAATAACTTAAACTTTCTAATAATTCTTAAGTCTTCTGTTGATTTTTTCTTTTGCAATTTTAGTGTGGTACTCTTTCCTCCTAAACGCATCCTTACTAAAAAATCATTTAAAAAATATTTTTTTATTTGGTTGTTTTTAAACCATCTAAGTGAAATTTCGTAGTCACTTGCTATCGCATACGACTCATCATAGATTCCATAATTTTCAAACACCTCTTTTTTTACATAAATGGTGGTGTGTAAAGGAATCCAACCAAAATTCAAATAACGCTTTTTAAAGGGTTTCGATTTGTATATTCTTTTCACAGTATCTATGTTTTCTCGTTCTACATAAATACCATTGGCATACAATAAATCTGCTTTAGATTTGATAAATGATTGTACTACGTTTTCTACAGAAGTGGGGGCATAAAATAAATCATCTGAATGCAATATTCCAATAATATCTCCAGTAGCCACATGTATGCCTTTGTTTAACGCATTGTACAAACCTTTGTCTTTTTCAGATTTGTAATAGCCCAATTGAGGTATAAAGGGTTCGATTAGCTTTTGTGTACCATCCGTTGAACCGCCATCAATCACAATATGTTCTATATCACCATAGGTCTGCTGTAATACTGATTGGATGCAACTTTCTATATAAGCTGCATTATTATATACGATGGTGATGATGGATACTTTCACAGGTCCTATTTTTCTTCTTTTAACAAGTTATCAAAAAATGAAATGGTCTTTTTTAACCCTTCATTCAGTTGTGTTTTAGGCTCCCAACCGCCCAATTTTTCTTTTGCCAAACGAATATCTGGTTGTCTTTGTTTTGGATCGTCTTGAGGTAATGGTAAATGTATAATTTTCGATTTTGAATTCGTCAACGCAATCACCTCTTGTGCCAATTCTAACATGGTGAATTCATTTGGATTTCCTAAGTTTACAGGCCCTAAAAATGTAGGATCTGAATTCATCATACGTACCATTCCTTCCACCAAATCATCCACATACTGAAAAGAGCGTGTTTGTGTACCGTCTCCAAAAATGGTAATGTCTTCTCCTTGCAAGGCTTGCACGATAAAATTAGACACCACACGACCATCTACAGGATTCATATTCGGGCCATAGGTATTAAAAATTCGAATAATTTTTATCGCTACGTTGTTTTGATGGTGGTAATCCATAAACAAAGTTTCTGCACAACGTTTTCCTTCGTCGTAACAAGAACGAATTCCTATAGGGTTTACATTTCCCCAATAACTTTCTGGTTGTGGGTGTACACTTGGGTCTCCATATACTTCACTGGTACTTGCCTGTAATACTTTCGCCCCAACTCGTTTTGCTAAGCCCAAAGTATTAATAGCTCCCATTACCGAGGTTTTAATCGTTTTGATTGGGTTGTATTGATAATGTACAGGTGATGCAGGACATGCCAAATTGTAAATTTCATCCACCTCAGCATAATAAGGAGCTGTAATATCGTGACGTACCATTTCGAAATAAGGGTTGTCTAATAATTTGATAATGTTTTTTTTGTTTCCAGTAAAATAGTTGTCTAAACAAATGACCTCATTGCCTTCGTTTAATAATCGTTCGCATAAATGAGAACCTACAAAACCAGCTCCTCCTGTAATAAGTATTTTTTTCATCTTGATTTTATTATTTTAATTTTATTTCTATACGTTTTAATTTCTTTATTTTTTTTGAAACTTATAAAGTCAACTTCTATGAAACATAAACCTCTTTCATTTAGTTTCAATATTGATAGTATCAAATCCTCTCATAGCACTAAAAATACTTGAATTCAACAACTTCCTATTTTTATTAATTTAGACTTATGTTGTAATTTTCTTTTAAAAATGCTCTAATTTTCTGTTTATCTTGTCCACAATTCTTTCGGATTTCATACACTTTTGCATCAACCAATGCTCTATACCACCAGCCTTGTAAAAAATGCCATATAAACCCCTCTTTTCCCTGCGTAAACCCTAATTTAAAAAAATACCGTATTGTAAAGTAAGTAAAACTTCTCCAGAATAAAGGCATTTTGGCATATTTCTTTTTTTTGGCTCTTTTTTGTTCCGCATCTTCAGACAACTTCAAAGCATCGTCTTTTTTATGAAATAGATTTAATTCTAAATCAATGAGTTCTATAGCTTCTTTTATCGAATAGTTATTGTGTTTTTGTATCCACCATCCTAAAGGATTCAAATTATGATCTATAAAGTAATTTTCAAATACCATAGATTTTCCTTGACTGAGCACAATATGTTCATCCATCCATCGATCTTCACATACGCCATGACCATTTCTAAACAGTCTTAAAATATTCATTTGAAGCATGCCTTTTTCCATCAACACATTCAAAAAATACATTTTACGTTCAAAAACAATTCCAGATATACCTTGGTCTATATTTGGCAGTTTTTGATGTATTTCTGCAATCAATTCATCTGTGAGGTACTCATCTGCATCCAAACGAAAGATCCATTCCGTTTGAAACGGCAAATTTTTTAACCCCCAGTTGACTTGCTTTGAATGATTGTTCTCCCATTTATTTTGAAAAACCTTTGCTCCTAAAGACGCTGCTATTTCAACAGTTTTATCCGTAGAAAAGGAATCAATCAAAAAAACTTCTTTAGAAAATTTAAAGGCGTTTTTTACAGAACGTGCTATGTGCTTTTCCTCATTATAGGTTAAAATAAATGTAGAAATAGATGTATTCATTTTAGTTCTTCAAATTAATATTTTAATACTCTTTTCTTTATAAGTTTAGCTGGATTACCACCGACTACACCCCATGGTTCTACATCTTTAAAAACCGCTGAACGAGCGCCAATAACAGATCCTTGTTTAATTTTGACACCTGGACCAACAAATGCCTCTGCTGCCACCCATACTTGATCTTCAATAACTATGGGTTTTAAAATCAAATTATTTTGTTTGTCTGATATGTCATGGCTTGATGCACATAAATATGCTTTTTGTGATATTGTTGTGTGCGCTCCAATAGTAATTTTTCCTTGATTATAACAATCTACATTAGGCCCCAAAGTGGCGTAGGCTTGCATTTCAAGATTCCATGGCGCCCATATTTTTACGGAAGCATATACATGCGATGACCATTTAATTTTAGCCCCAAAACATTTCAAAACCAATACACGCCATTTTTTAAAAAACCTTGACCCAAAAGGTCTAAATAAAACGAATCGTATTACATTCCACACAAGTCTTGATATTTTATTTTGTAGACTAAAGCTATGGTTGTATTTCGATAAATCTAGATTACTTTCCATTGTGTTTGCCATGCTATTCTAGAATTGTAGTATACAATTCTTTAATTTCTTTAGCTACAGATTTAATATCATATTTATTTTTAATTAGCCTAATGCCATTTTCTCCTTTTTGTGTGAGAATATCTGTAGTTGTATTTATAGCTATATCTAATGTTCTTTCCAATTCCGCTAAGCTTAATTGAATCCACCAACCACAGTTTTTTATTTTTAAATTTTCCCAAGGTGTACCTTTCGTTGTGATCACTGGCACACCCACAGCCAATGCTTCTGCCACTACAATTCCAAAATTTTCACTATAAGTAGGTAGTACCATAATATCTGCACTTCTCAAAAAACCCCATTTCTGATCACCAAATTGGGCGCCTACAAATTTAATGTTTTTTATATCCTGTGCACTTTTTTTTAATTGATTTATATAACTATCCTCTCCATTACCCGCTATTTCTAATACCCATCCCGTTGTATTTATTGTACTCCAAGCATCTATCAACAATTCTATTCCCTTTTTAGGATGAATTCTAGATAAAAATACCATTTTTTTTGTACCGTAATGCGTTTTTACTTTTTTTACTTCACTTAAATCTACGCCATTAGGGATAATTTGTATTGGATTATTAAATCCTAATGTCCTAATATTGTTCTTTTCAAGTTCACAAGTGGCATGTATCCGTACCGCTTTTTTTAAATCAAAACGTTGGTATAAGAATAAGCCTAGTTTCTTTTTCCAAGGTCTTTGTTGTAAAATCCAAGGCTCTAGCATCCCTCTTGGGGTAATGATGTAAGGGATATTTTTTCTACGAGCCCACCAAGCCATTATATGCAAATAAGGATCCCAAACATGCTGTAAGTGAATTAAGTCAAATTCTTTATTTGAAATTGAACGACCAAAGGCCATTAATTTTTGAAAAGTCAAAAATTTAACTTCCAAATTTTGTGAAGTAGCAATAGTTACGGGATGTGAACTAGGTCTTGTAATAAGCGTGATATTTACGCCTATTTTAGCTAACTGCTCGCAAGTCTGCGGTACACTTCTAGAAGGACCTCCTGCGCCTTTATCTAATGAACCAACTATGTGAATTACATTCATTTAATATAACTTTTAAAAGAATTATAAGCATTATTTGCCCATTTATCAATCGTCCAAAGACTACCAAGTTTATTACTAAATACCGACATCTGATTTAGCTTTTCTAAAGGTAGTTCATGTATTTTTATCATTGCATTTTTTATACTATCTTGTTTTGTGCTTGTAAGATATCCATTTTGTCCTTCTCTTAGAAACCAGGTGGTTGCACCACAAGCACTGGTGCATATTAGAGGAAGACCAACTAATGCTGCTTCATGTATCACCAAACCCCAGTTCTCGTGTTTACTAGGCAATATAAAACAAGAACTTTCCGCCAATTTAGAAGGTAAATCTCTGGGTTGTGAGAAGTTTTCAACTTCTATACCATCAATATCTTTACACAAGTATTTTAAAGGTCCAGCACCAACCATCATTAAACTCCATGGATTTGATACTGATTGTCTATACATCTTGTAAGCTTCAACTAATTCTTTTATGGATTTTTGTGCTATAAAACGACCTACAAAAACAAATCTTCTTGCTTGTAAGTTTGGTTTTTGATCTTGAAAATTAGTTGTATTTGCACAATAAAACCCTTGATGAGGTTCTAAATAACCTAATCGTTTAGCGAATTGTGCTTGTCGATCACCAGGAATAATAAAATTATTTATTACTGGTTTTAGAAAATAGGGCGCAATAATTTTAGCAATATGTTGCCGTAAACTGCTTGACCATTGATTGTCAAAACAAGAGATAACAGGAATATTGCTTTTTCTATATTGTTTAGATAGCTTCATGTAATGTTTAAAATTCCATGAGGCCATAAAAATAATGTCTGGGTCAAAATCTTTAGCAATGGATGCAATAGTATTAAAATTCTTATCTTTATCTTCATATGAGTTTACACAAAAGGAAAGATCAAAAGGATTAAATGGCGCTTCCGATTTTGCAGGCTGATAAATTAATACCAATTCAACCTCCTTTTTATTAGCTAACTCTCTAAAAGATGCAACCATATAGTCTGATAGACTAGCCCAAAGTACAATTATTTTCATAGTAAGTTTTTTAGTTATTGCGTTCCTTTTTTACAGATGCTATAAAATTTAAAACATTATTAGCCTGCTTTTCCCAAGTCTTATTTTCTAAAAGAAACTTTGTATTTTGACGAATGGTTGAAATCTGTTTGTCATTATACTTACAAGCCTCTTTTATTTTAGCAGCCCATGCATTAGCTGAATCGTCGGTTGGCTCAACTAAAACATCCTTATAATCAGGAGACATTCCAGGTAGCAAGGAACTTAAAACTGGTTTCTGATACTTTAAATAAAATAAAATTTTTGAAGGAAAAATCATTTTGGTGCCCTGATGTTTATTATCTCTAGGCGATAGAAAAGCAAAAGCATTCTCACACACATCATGTAACTCTTCATCAGTTACAAAACCTCCTACATATATTCTCTTATCTTTCTCAGCCAATTCCATTAATTTAGCATTAGTACCTTTCCCGTAAAATTTAAATATAACATTGGGATTATCAATTTGTTGAATAGCGTCTAATAAAACATTTAAACCTCCATATTCAGCCATTTTTCCTGCATATACAAAAATTTTATCCTCCGGTATTTTGTAGTTGGGTAAATTACCACTCCAACCACAATCCATATGTAAATTATTAGGTAAAGGTGAATTTTTATAACCCCACCAAGATAAGAAAATTGCACCAGCAGAACCTTCTGTATCTTTTTTGAACTTAACCCAGTTATCTTTTTCAGGATCATCTAAATCTAATACAACATTAATCCAAATAATATCTGGATATTTTGCTATAACTTTCTTTATTGCATTGCAATAATGTGGATAAGTATTGTAGTTTAAAATAGCTAGCGGAGTTCCATTTTTCATTATTGATGTATGTATTTTACGAGATAAGGTTTTTGCAACAGAAAATTTTCTTAAAAAAGGGAGGTTAAAGTATCTTACAATTTTTTGATTTAGAGACTGGTCAAGGAATTTTTGTTGACCAGGTATTAATTTCCCTTTTGGAAAATATGCATCCCAAATTGGAGCAAACCCTTCAACTTTGACTTGATTAGCTTCGATACCCTGTAAAAAACCTTTAATCCACTGCGATGCAGAAGGTGGTTCTCCTTTATAGCGTTTTAAGCCGTTAAAATTGAGTGCAGCTCCGCACCATAGTATTCTATCTTTCATATTATCTTAAATATTCTTTTAAATTTTTTATTGGTGCAATTACCCTCGCTGGATTACCTCCTACAATTGTCATTTCTGGTACATTTTTTGTTACAACAGCACCTGCCGCTACTACTGAACCTCTACCAACAGTTACGCCTTTTAATATAATTGCACGTGATCCTATAAATACATCATCTTCAATAATTATTGGAGCAGTGCCAATATATTTGCCATTGTGTCGTAATTTTGGATGTATTGGGTGCGCATCACTATCTGTAATTAAAACTCCACTTCCCACTAAAACATTATTACCAATAGTAATATTTTTACCTGAAATTGTACAACCAGAAACCCCTACATTTTCTCCGATCTTGATTAATGAATTAGGAGCTAAGGCTTTAATGATAACTTTTTGTATGACACCTATAGAATTTTTTTTTGGATCACTACAAGCTTTAAAGTTCACCCCAATAACTATTTTGGAGCTCTTATCTTTTTGAATTATAGGTAATTTTAAAAAACGCCAAGTAGAGTTCCAAGAATTAATTTTTAGAAAACAAAAAAAAATGTCTCTAGGAAAATATATTGAATACAATAACACTAATATTTTTCTCTTATGTATGTTTAAAAACTTTTGTAGCATATTCTTTTGATTTCAATGTAAATAATAATAAATATTTAAGGGGATTTAAATTCAAAAGTCCTTATCATAATTATTTATAATCTTTTAATTTATCCAAGAAGAGTATTGGTTTATCCATATACATAGATAGTTTGCTCAGAGCTTTCTCCTCACAGTTCCACCATTCCGATTCAATTAAAGAATTTATAGTCTCTTGTTTAAATCTATATTTTATTACTTTAGCAGGGACTCCTCCAACAATTGAGTAGGGAGGTACATCTTTTGTTATAACAGCACCAGCCCCTATTATAGCACCAGTTCCAATAGTTACTCCTCCCTTAATGATTACCCTTGCTCCTATCCAAACATCACTACCTATGTAGGTTGTAGACTCTTCTTGAAACTTAAGTATGTTACCAAACCAGTACGAACCCGAAGCATTTCTAGAATAAAATCCAGGATACGTTGATACAAAATTAGTTGGATGAGCGCCTAAACCACAAATAACATCTGGTCCAATACTACAAAAAGATTGAATTTTAGTATTTGAAAAATTGCAATTCGCACCTATATAACTATATGAACCAACTTGACAATTACCAAGATTTGCATTTTTTAAAATTTTTACATTCTTTGATAATTTTGTATCCATAGAAATACTTGCGCTAAAATCAACAAACACTTCTTTAAATTTGAATTTTAAAACTATAAATTTTATTATTTTTTTTAAAAAAAATTTCATTTCTATTTTACTTACTTAGGTATAACAAATACCTGTCTTATTTAATTTATATTATCTAATTTTTAAGACTCTTAAAATAACGTTTTTATTTACAACAAATTTAAAAAACAACTTCAATTCGTTGTCTTTTAATTGTCTTATTTTCTTATTTAAGCATATGCCAATCGAAATTAATATAAATAAAGAAGTTATTGAAAAAGTTAATTTATCTTCTACAAAAGAATACATTGCTTTATAGGCAACCCATAAACTTAACATCTTACAAAACCAATTGTTAGACTTAAACAACCCATAGTAAGAGGCTTTTATAAACAACATAAAATAAACAAAACCACCTACAATACCACCCCATTGTATATAATTTAACATCCCAGATTCTGTTGAAGGTCTACCCTCTTTGTATATTGTACTGTATATTTGAGCATTCAAATTATCTGCTAGAGATGTTTCTGTTCTGCCTGTTGCTCCTAGACCGAAAGCCATTGCATCATCTTTAACCAATTGTTGAAAAACGTCTTTATAGATAGAAGTCCTTGAGTCTACTAACAGTACTTGTTCTTTTTTACCACCATTACTAATCTTTAAGTCAGTATAAGCCTCACCGATTAAAAAAATATTAAATATCCCTGATAAACCAAGTACAAGAAATAAAATTGGAAATAACAGAGTAATAGCCCTTAGATATATAATTAGATTTAGCATTGCTTTACTATTTTTGAATATAAATGTCAATGATATTAAGAAAGCCACCGTTATATTAAGCATATTTGAACGATTGGCAATGTCACTGACGAAAGAAAATATACTTAAAAGCAACACAAAGAGAATAAATTTCTTACCCATATAAGGCATCATCAACAAAATAATATAGATAGGAGAAAGCAAATAAGGAGAACTTTCTATATCAAAAACAAATGTTATGATTACTAAAATGAATACCAAAGAAAAAAAAGTTTGTAAAATATTAGCAAATGCTTGGATATTTGTAGGCAAGTACATAGCAAAATGGACAAAAAGATATAAGGGTATTGCCATAGAAAACAATATTTTCCAATCGTCCTCAGAATTATCATTTATAAAACCTCTTAATAAAACTATCAAGAAATAAGCCTGAAACAGCCGAATATAAAAATTGGCATCAAAGTTATTAGTCTTATTTTTTAAATATAACCTGGCTATTATTAAGGGATAAGAGCAAATCATCGTAATTATAGCTATCTTTCCTGGAAAAAAAATAATAAATAACAAAGGTAATATAGATAAAACTACTGTGAGTTTTACCAGTTTTGAAAAATAATTAGTTTTATTTAAATTAATTACCATAAGATTTTGGATTCTAATTGCATATTTCTGAAAAAATAAGTTTTCAAATAGCACCTAAGTTTTTATAGATGTTCTATATTATTTTAGATGTGTAGTTAATTTTAATTAAAATGATTTGCAGGCCTTACTGGGTAAATAATTATTTTAAAGACATTAAAAAATCATTATATCTACTACCATAAGCTTTCCACGACATGACATCCCCTAAACCTGTTGAATACGATCTTATACCCTTTTGTGATTTTGATAATTCTAATCCTTGGTAAATACAATTGGCTAGCTCTTCAACCGATAATTCTTTCATTTCTATAATCCATTTTGGATTTTCTATAAATTGCCTTAAATCTCTACCTCCTGTATATTCGGAACACACAATAGGTAAGCCACAGATTAAAGCTTGTGGTTGAACTAATGCAAGCCCTTCTTCTCTAGATGGTAAAACAAACACTTTTGCTTTTGAATAATAATTAACTAATTGTTGTTGATCAACAGGATCGATATGAGTAAATAACTCTTCATCATAAGGAAACACTACATCTATAATAGAACCAACGTGCAACAATCGAAATTTATACTGTTTACAAACTTGGGTCAATAAATCTGCCCCTTTTCTGTGACTCCACTGGCCGACAATGATAAGATCGTAATTATCATTACTATCTAGCTTTGTGGCCCTGAACTCTTTTAAATTAACACCAAATGGATTTATGAAAATTTTCTTTTCATCAATGGAATTTAAGAGAAAACTTTCTTTAACTACATTTGATGGTACAGTTATATAATCTGCTAATTCATAACCTAATAAATCTCTTTTTAAAAATATTTTGGGCATAGGATTTTTATTCTTGAAAGCAGGATTTAGCTTCAAAGCTTTTGTTTGCTCGATAACATGTCTAGTACCTCTCTCTAAAATTATTTTAGCTCCAAATTTACTCTTTATTTTTTTTAATGCAGTAACATGCATCGGACTTTGACCAATAAAAACATCACATGGTTTGGAAAAATAAGCAACATATATATCAAAAAAATAGTGGAAAATATATAGTGCCCAATTGGCTCTATTTGTTATTTTTAAAAGTCCTAAAAAAGGAATTGCCAAAAAAAAGTAAGAAATATTATTTTTTGGATTTAATCCAAATTTTTGAGCTCTTTTATTTGGCAGGTATGAATAAAATCTGACTTCATGCCCGTGTTCATCTAATTCTCTTGCAAGATCAAGTAACCAATTTCTACCACCATAGGAAGCTATATTTATTCTCATATCTATTTATTATTTATTTGATTTTTAGTAAAAATTATAACTCTAATATTATTTAAAGGTTTGGTTGTAAAAAACTTAAATAACCTCGCTACAAAAAAAACATTATCATATAAAACCTATATTTTTATTTACTCTCATAGCAAATGCATGTGTTTAAAAAATAAATTTATCTTGTTTTATATTGTGGTTCAATACAACCAAATCATCATCTAATTTAATTATTTTTTTTAATTATGTATCTATTTTAGCACTTTGTATTTTGGTTAAATTAAGTTTGAGGTTTAAAATTATTTAATCTTTTATAATATTATTTATCAAACGTATACGATATACTTAATTATCATTATTTTATACAAATATATGCGCTTTTATTTCTTTAATAACCTTGATTTAATTTCACCAAAAATCGAAAACGGAAAATTAATAAGATACTTAAAAAATACATCAAACCGATCATGCACTATTTTAAAAGATTGTTTCAGCACAATTAATATCAAAAATACATCAATCACTAAAAGCGCGAGGGGCACAAAAGTAATTACACTTGTTACTTTAATAATGATATATCCCGATATAATTGATAAACAACAAGCTATTAGATAGTATAAGGAAAATGCTTTGTGTTTGTTTGTTGATGCCAACACCACACTACTGGTATACCAAACAGTGTTTGAAATCAAAGTAATTAAAAAGCAATAAAACAAAATTTGATTGAACTCTATTTTATTTTTTATCCAAAATAGATAAATCGGTTCTCCTAGTAAAAAGAAAAGAAAACAAGCTACTAATGAAAAATAAAAAGAGCTTGCGACAGAAACTCGATGTAATTTTTTCATCACATTAAAATCATTTCTACCAAAGGCAAGTGAAAACTCAGGCCAAATGGAACTGTTTATTAGGGTTAATCCTGTCTTTACAAAGTTAATTAGCGTTCTTGTTGTATTATACAAAACTACAGCAGTACTTCCCAAGGTAAAATTAATAAGCAAAGTAAAGCCCTGTAATATGATAGAATTCCCTACTGGGAAGGATAAAAAAGAAAACGCAGGGATAATAATTTTTTTAAATTCAAATAACTCAAAATACTGAAAACCAATTTTCAAAGAGAAATAGTTTCTAGATTTAAATGATTTATAAAATAGACCTAATAGTTTCGGTGCGATATAAATCAGGATTAAAACATGAATTTCTAGTCCTATAATAATTCCTAAAATTAGGATAATGTTTTCGGCTAATCTGATATAATTATTTATCATTATAGCCCTAGCATTTTTATCTGTAGCCCTATAAATACTATCAAAAAGACCGCTTACCATACCCGAAAAGACTTGTATTATTAAACAAATTATAATCAACTCCGATGTAGCCTCTGAAATTAATGAAAAGTTGAAAATTTGTGAAATGTTAAAGAAAAAACAAAAAATAAAGGTAATTACTAAAGAAAAAACAAAAACTGACAGAATAAAGAAAAGGGTATTATTAAAAAGTACATTACACCGATCATATTGCTTTCGTGCATAGGCAATTGAAAACTCATTAATAGTAACTGTATTTAAACCTATATCAGACATTGCAAAGTAAGCCGTTAAAGAAATCAACACTAACCATTCTCCATATAAATCAACACCCCAATATTTAAGAAATATTGGTACTGATATTAACTGAAAAAATGCATTTAAAACAACATTTAAGGCATTTGCTCCTATGTTATTTCTAATAGCCTTAATATTTATCATACTCAAAATTTCCTATTATAATTTTATTGAATCGTTTTCTAAATGGTTCACAAAACTTAAATCTAAAATATAATTAATCTAAACCTTATTGCAAACCAAATATTAAAATTAGTAATAATATCCAAATAATTTGATTAAAGGTGAAAAATATAAAATTTCAATTCGTAAAGAATATATCAAACTTACTTTAACCTAAATTGCTAATTAGTAATAAATACTATTTCTTCTGAAATACATTAATAACTATAATTTTTTAGATAAACTCATTTGATTTTCACCTTTACACTTTTTAAAAAAGAATAAGCACTTCTTGCGAAATACAAGCTTTTTCTCTTTAAATAATTATCTAAGTATATGAGTTTATTTCTATTAGCAATCCACCTTATATATATTTTTTCACATTCAAATTTTTTACAGATGGCATTTATTT
The DNA here is from genome assembly GCF_054584775.1 of Polaribacter litoreus. Lineage (NCBI taxonomy): Bacteria > Pseudomonadati > Bacteroidota > Flavobacteriia > Flavobacteriales > Flavobacteriaceae > Polaribacter > Polaribacter litoreus. Next base: position 199,144 of record NZ_JBTLRD010000007.1, read on the forward strand.
CATTTAGTTCAAGCTCAGTACATGTATAGTCTTGAACTGTTATCTTATTCATTACAAATACTATAACTTTTTGGCCATTTTCCAGAATTTCGTTTCTTGTTATCCCAACACCCTGAGCATCCCAAATTTTAATATTTAAATATTGAAGATAATCTTTAACCCAAATTGATACTCTCTCTTTTTCTAATTCAATTCTTTCGTAAATATAATATTTGGCGACTAAATCATCAATTTTAATAAAGTTTCCTCTAAACGATAAATCAAACTGTAAGATCCAATCTTGTATCAAATGAAATCTTTGATCGTATCCCCCAATCTCAATATAGGTACTTTTTTTAAAGCAAAAAGCTGCAAATGAAGCTTTAGGACCTGACAGTAACATTTTTGTGGTTGAAGGGGGGCTTGTAAAATGAGACATTGATAATAAAAATCTATTTGTGGTTGTTTTAGTCTCAGCATTTACAACTTGCCAGCCTCCCATAATAAAAACTGCTTCTAAATTGCTCACTATACCTTTTTGCATCGATGCGATATAATTTGGAAGCAGGGTATCATCTCCAGAAATAAGACCAACCCATTCTCCTTTGCAGGATTTAACACAAAAATCCCAATTTTCCGACATCGTTAAATGCTTGGGTGGGCTAACTATTCGCACTTGATCTGAATATTTTTCTACAACTTCTCTAGTCCCATCAGTGGAATGATTTTCAGAAATTACAATTTCAAAAGGAGAATTTGTTTGACCAAGAACAGACTCTATAGTACTAGCTATAGTATTTACCTGATTGTACACAGGAATACCAATCGAAATATTTGGAAGTTTCATAAACTAATTAAATTTGAATTCTTTTTTTCATAACTATTCTTGTTTTAGCAAAAATTAAATCACAAATTTTTACAACGCAACCTTTATTTTATATTTTATTGTCTATGCTATTTAAAAGTAAATAATGTTAATCTCTAAAACCTCGATTTTGATTACTTATTAAAATTAAGCAATTAGATTATTATAAAGAATATTTTTTTAATCCTTCTTTTAAACCTATATTAATTTGCCAATTTGGTAAGGTCTCTCCCTTCTCCCATAAATTCATAACCTCTCTTTTCCTATATGGTTTGCCACCCCAAACTACATTGATTTTTTTATTCGTTACCGATTCGAAAACTTGTATAACTTCTTTGAGTTGGTAAGATTTGTTACTAGATACTGCATATTTTAAATGAACTTGCTGGTTTTCATTCAACAATAAACTATAGGCCACATCAAAGGCGCTACAAACATCCTCAATGTGTACTAAATTAATCATTTGTTCTCCCGGAGACATATTTAATTCCGTTTGCTCATTTGCAAACTTGTGTAATAAGTTAATGAGCTTTGGTCTTGTATCGGTTTCGCCATAAGTGTCAAATAATTTTAAGGTAATTACTTGTAAACCCTCGGCTTGTACATAATATTCAATTAAATTTTCAAACGCTTGTTTAGTAGCTGCATACAAACATACTGGATTATACGCCTCATTATTATAATGTTGCCAAGAAGTACCTGTATTTACCAGCTTTTTAATACCGGCTTCCTTCATGGCTTCTATCAGGTGCAAGCCAAACGTAATATTGCTTTGTACTAAGGCATCGATCTGGGCTGTATGGTGTTCTGCAATAAAATTAGACGCTAAATGAAATACACAGTCTGGCTGAACTTCTTTAAAAAAGGCAATTAATGTTTGTACCTCTTTATCATATCGAAACACATGCAAATTTTCGTTGTTATTTTCAAAAAGAGATACATCTGATTGAGGTCTAACAATCAAATAGACTTCTTTATTTTGTTCTAGAAAAAACCGAGTTAAATTTGAACCTACAAAGCCAGTCGCTCCTGTAATTATCACTTTTTCTCTCATCTTAAAAAGGATTGGTTTCACTAAATTCTTGCAATGACGGAAATGCGAAGTCTCTTTTAGAAAGAATCGGCTTGTCAATTTTCCAATCAAACCCAAAAGAATCAAAACGAATGCCTGCGTCTGCAGTTGGATTGTATTCCGTAGCTACATTATATACGGTGATGGTATGATCTTCTAAAGATTTAAATCCATGCGCCAAACCTTTGGGTATGAAAATTGACTTTTTATTATCTGCAGAGAGTTCAACTGAAATATGTTGCTGATAGGTTGGTGAATTTTTTCGCAAATCTACCACAACATCCTTAATTTTACCAGATGGCACAAAAACCAATTTCTCATGATCATCAGGTGGCAATTGAAAATGCATTCCTCGAATCACGTCTTGATTAGAAATTGAAAAATAGGATTCTCTTATTTCTATATGTACCTGTGCTTCCTCAAAGGCATTTTTATTGAATGTTTTTACAAATACGCCTCTATCATCAGTAGCATTAAAGTTACTGATGATAAAAACGCCTTTCAATTTGGTTTCTTCAAAATTCATTCCTTAAAAATTTAATCCAAAGAACTCTTCCAGCTTATCGGCTATAAAATCTAAATGTTCATTGGTTAAAGCCGGTTGTACCCCTAACCAAAAGGTATTGTTCATGGTAATGTCTGTATTGGTTAAATCACCCACAACTCTATATTCTACATCTTTAAAATACGGTTGTTTTAACAAATTCCCCGCAAACAATAAACGAGACCCTATTTTATTGTCATCTAGAAAACGCGTTAACTCTACTCTGGTTACTCCTGCCCCTTCTTTAACCGTTAATGGAAACCCAAACCAAGACGGATTGCTATTCGGTGTTGGTTCTGGCAATTCTAAGAAATCCGTCAACGTTTCTAAACGGCTTCTTAAATAGGCATAATTCTCTCTTCTTTTTTGAATAAAAAATTCCAGTTTGTCTAATTGTGCCAAACCACAAGCCGCTTGCATGTCTGTAATTTTTAAGTTGTAGCCCGAATGTGAGTACACATATTTGTGGTCATAGCCAAAAGGCAAGTCGCCGTGTTTTTGCTCAAATCGGCAACCACAAGTATTGTCACATCCTGGTGGACAGTAACAATCTCTACCCCAATCTCTAAAAGATTCTGCAATTACTTTCAATTCAGGGTCATTCATAAAAACCGCTCCCCCTTCACCCATGGTCATATGATGCGCTGGGTAAAAACTTAAGGTTCCAATATCGCCAAATGTCCCACATTTTTGCCCATTGTACTCTGCCCCTAAAGCATCACAAGTATCTTCAATCAACCACAAATTGTATTTGTCACACAATTCTTTTACCTTCCCCACATTAAATGGATTTCCTAAAGCATGCGCCAACATAATCGCTTTGGTTTTTGGGGTAATGGCAGCTTCAATCAAATCTGCATTTACATTGTGTGTTTTGATGTCCACATCCACAAAAACCGGTACTGCCCCAAATTGTACAATAGGATTTACGGTTGTTGGAAAACCAGCGGCTACACCAATCACTTCATCGCCTTTTTGTACAGCTCTATCTCCTAATTTAGGAGACGTAATGGTACTAAATGCTACTAAATTTGCTGATGATCCTGAATTTACAGACAAACAGTATTTTACCCCTAAAAAATCTGCTAATTTTTTTTCAAACTCGGTATTGAATCTTCCTGTAGTTAACCAACCATCTAAAGAAGCAGCTACCATATTTTGTAGCTCTTCCTCCCCTAATAATTTTCCTGAAGGAGGTACCACTGTCTCTCCTCCTACAAAAGGTTGTGGTTTGTATTGTTCTTTTGCATATTTACTTACTAAACCCGCAATTTCTTCTCGTAAAGATTCTAAAGTATTACTCATTTGTATAATTTTGATAACTTGCAATTTCTTGCAAACATTGTTGTTTTATATTTTTTTCTGATAGCCAATCTTGATGCCAGTTGATGATTAAATCTAGGGTTTTATCTAAATTCCATTGCGGAGTCCAGTGTAGTTTTTGAGCGGCTTTTGAACAATCTAGTTTTAAAAAGCCTGCTTCATGTGGGTTGTTGTTTTTATCCAATTCCCACTGTGCACCTTCACCCCATTTGGCCACCATTTTATCTAAAATCCAGCCAACAGATTTGCAGTCGTCGTCTTTAGGTCCAAAATTCCAACCTTCGGCAAAAGCTTCTCCTTTTGTATATAAATTTTCCGCCAACACTAAATATCCAGAAATCGGTTCTAAAACATGTTGCCATGGTCTTGTAGATAAAGGATTTCGAATCACCACAGATTTTTCTTGTTCAAAAGCTCTTAAAATATCCGGGATCAATCGATCGGCTGCCCAATCTCCACCACCAATAACATTACCTGCTCTACCTGAGGCTAAAAAAGCCGTATCGTTGGTGTTAAAGAACGAGCGTCGATATGCAGCAGTTACCAATTCTGCACAGCCCTTACTGCTGCTGTACGGATCATGACCGCCCATAGGTTCGTTTTCTCGATAGCCCCAAGCCCATTCCTTGTTTTCGTAGCATTTATCCGTAGTGATAGAAACAATTGCTTTTAGGTTCGGACAAGCTCTCGCTGATTCCAAAACATTAGCAGTTCCAATTACATTGGTCATGTAGGTTTCTATAGGTTCTTTGTACGATAACCTCACCAAAGGCTGCGCTGCCATGTGCAACAAAACATCAGGGTTAAACTCGGTCATGCTACTTTTTAAAGTCGTCAAATCATTGATGTCTCCAATTTCAGAAACCATATCTTCATCAACTTTTGCCTCCAAAAATAATGACGGTTGTGTTGGTGGTTGTAAGGAATAACCTTTGACTATAGCGCCTAAAGATTGCAACCATAAGGCGGTCCAACTTCCTTTAAAACCTGTGTGCCCTGTTAAGAACACACGTTTCCCTTTCCAAAAATGGGGGTTTACTTGTCCTTCTATTCGTTCCATACTTTCCATGGTGCTTTATTGGTATCCCATAACTTTTCTAAAGATTGTTTGTCTCTTAAGGTATCCATAGGTTGCCAAAACCCTTCATGTTTAAAAGACATTAATTCCCCATCTTTTGCCAGACCTTTTAAGGGTTCTTGCTCCCATGTAGTATCATCGGCTTCAATGCGATCAATTACTTTAGGAGATAATACAAAAAAACCAGCATTAATTAACGCCCCATCACCCCTTGGTTTTTCTTTAAACTCCATCACTTGCCCTTCTACAATATCTAGAGCGCCGAACCTACCTGGAGGATAAGCGGCAGTTAAGGTTGCCTCTTTACCATGGGCTTTATGATAAGCCAGTAATTCTTTGATATTGATGTCTGCAACCCCATCTCCATAGGTAAAACAAAAGGCTTCTTCATCTTTTAAGTAAGGTCCCACTCGTTTCAATCGTCCACCTGTCATAGATCCATCTCCTGTGTCTACTAAAGTAACTTTCCATGGCTCTGCTCTTTTGGTATGCACAATCATTTCATTGCCCTTCATATCAAAAGTAACATCAGATTGATGTAAAAAATAATTGGCAAAGTACTCTTTAATCACATAACCTTTATATCCACAGCAAATGATAAACTCATTGATACCATAATGGGAATAAATCTTTAAGATGTGCCATAAAATAGGTTTGCCTCCTACCTCAACCATTGGTTTTGGCTTTGACACGGTTTCTTCGCTTAATCGGGTACCTAAACCACCTGCTAAAATTACTGCTTTCATATAGTTTTTTTAATTTGTTTCTACAAAGGCATCTGAAAAGAAATTGCTTTCAGACAACTTATTTTTTATGAATACTTCTTTTGATGTTTGTATCATGTCATTAGACCCACAAGCATATACTTGAGCCTGTTCTAAATTTATCTTTTGTTTTAAAACCGCATCTTGTACATATCCCATTTCACCACTCCAATCCTGTTTTTGTCGCGAAAGGACAGGTATGTAGGTAATGTTTAGCCCACCACTTTCAAGCTCAGGCTCCCAAAACAGGTCTTTTTGATATCTTGCTCCAACAAATACCCAAAACTTTTTATCTTTTACCTCGGATGATTTTTCTTGTACATTTTCCAAGATTGCTTTAATAGGTGCAATACCTGTGCCTGTTGCTAAGAAAATAATGTCTTTACAGACTGTTTCTCTTAAAAAAAAGGATCCTAGAGGCCCTTCCATTCTTAGCAAATCATTGGCTTTTGCTTGCTCAAACCAGTACCTACTCATCAATCCATGTTCATATTTTTTGATGAAAAATTCAAGACTAGCCTTTTCTTTAAAGGCACTGGCTACAGAGTAGCTTCTTTTGATATTTCCTTTGATTAGATTGACATATTGCCCTGAATTGTATTTAAAATTGGCAGTAGGTGGCAACCTTAAAGTCACCTTAATCACGGCTTCCGTAAGTTGCTGGATGGACTGAATTTTAGCGGGAACTATTTTCTTTTCATATAAAGTAATATTACCCAAATCTTCAATAGCTAAGCTTACATCTGTAGTGGGTATGGCGTTACAAGAAAGAGTGAGGTTATTGCTCTTCTCTTCTTTTGATAAGACCAAGTCATCTATTTTATCTTTTGTACTCCCCTTTGCTACCTGAACCACACAACTTCTACATCGTGCAGTAAGGCAACTGTGTTCTAAAAAAATGCCTGCGGATTTTGCAGCTTCAAAAATGGTGGTATTTGAATCGCAAGAGAAGGTCTTATTATTTTTTAATTTTATTTCAAACATATCGTTATTGAAAATTGACTAAAAATTTCTGTGCAACTACAATTTTAATCAATGAAAATTTTTAAAATCGATTTATCCTTTCCCAATTCCTTTAAACTGAAAACCGATACTTTTCATGGTAGCCGCATCTAAAATATTACGTCCATCAAACACAAAGGCTGGCTTAAACATATTGTTATAGATACTTTTCCAATCATAGGTTTTAAATTCATCCCATTCTGTCAATACAGCAATGGCATGAGAGTTACTTACCGCTTTTATAGGATTTTCATATACAAAAACTTGCGATTGTTTCTGATTGATTTTTTCTTGCGTTAATCCTTTCAACTCCCATAAGTAGCTCAAATCGGCTCTTACTTTAGCTTCCGAAACTTTTGGATCATAAACATGAATTTCTGCACCATCTTCAATCAAATATTCGGCTACATAGATCGCCGCAGATTCACGGGTGTCATTGGTATCTTTTTTAAAGGCCCACCCTAAAAAGGCTATTTTTTTACCATTGACCGTATTAAAAAGCGTGGTGATGATATTTTTTGCAAAACGGTATTTTTGATAATCGTTCATCACAATTACCTGCTCCCAATATTCAGCAACTTCTGGCAAATTGAAATAACGACACAAATACACCAAGTTTAAAATGTCTTTTTGAAAACAAGACCCCCCAAAACCAACGGATGATTTTAAAAATTTTGGCCCAATTCTACTGTCGGTTCCAATAGCGTGTGCCACTTCATCTACATCGGCTTCTGTAGCTTCACATAAGGCGGATAAGGCATTAATGGATGAAATACGTTGCGCTAAAAAGGCATTGGCCGTTAATTTAGACAGTTCTGAAGACCAAACATTGGTGGTTAAAATTTGACTTGGACTCAACCAGTGTGCATATACGTCTACCAAAGCTTTGATAGCTTCTTGACCACTTGGGGTCTGTTTTCCACCGATTAAAACACGATCAGCGTTAAATAAGTCGTCAATAGCAGTACCTTCTGCCAAGAATTCAGGATTGGAAAGTACTTCAAAATGCACTCCATTTCCATTGCTATCTAAAATGGTTTGTAGGGTTTCTGCCGTACGCACCGGTAAAGTAGATTTTTCTACAATAATTTTATCGGTGGTGGCTACTTCTGCAATTTGACGTGCACACAATTCAACAAACTTTAAATCTGCCGCCATTCCTTTTCCTTCTCCATAGGTTTTGGTTGGCGTGTTTACCGCAATAAAAATCATATCTGCTGCGGCAATAGCCCCATCTACATCTGTTGAAAAAAACAAATTTTTACCTCTAGCCTCTCCTACCACTTCTGCCAATCCTGGTTCATATACGGGTAAATTATCCAAATCCTCATCGTTCCATGCCGCAATACGATCGGCATTCAAATCAACCACAGTCACTTTAATATCAGGACACTTTAAGGCAATCACAGACATGGTAGGCCCACCTACATAACCTGCTCCTAAACAACAAATATTTTTAATTTTTTTCATCTAAAAGGTATTATTATATTATTTTTTTAATTTTAATGTATTATTCTACTTGCTTTAAAATCTCGTGCCCAGCTTTTAACAGGTCTACATCTTTTTTCATCAGGGCTACATCCCCTTGCATCATGTCTTTTACTAACCCTGCCAAATCGTATTCTGGTACCCAGCCTAATTTTTCTTTGGCTTTGGTAGGGTCTCCTAGCAGTAAGTCTACTTCTGTTGGGCGGAAATAAGAAGGGTCTACAGATAGCACTTCTTGGCCTATGGTTGGAAGTTTAGACCTCTCCACTACGGTCGAGGTGACAGTGGCATATTTTTCTTGGTCTATTGATTTGATAAACCCTTTTTCTTCTACACCTTCGCCTTTGAATTCTACTTCGATGCCTACTTCTGCAAAGGCCATTTTTACAAAGTCGCGTACGGTGGTGGTAACTCCTGTAGCAATCACCCAATCTTCGGCTTTATCGGCCTGTAAAATCATCCACATCATGCGCACATAATCTTTGGCATGCCCCCAGTCACGTTTTGCTTCTAAATTTCCTAAAAATACTTTGTCCTGTAAGCCTAAGGCTATTTTTGCTACGGCTCTCGTAATCTTTCTCGTTACAAAAGTTTCTCCTCTTCTTGGCGATTCGTGATTGAACAACAAGCCATTACAAGCAAACATGTCATAAGCTTCTCGATAGTTCTTGGTAATCCAAAAACCATAAATTTTAGCGACTCCATAAGGAGAACGCGGATATAAAGGTGAGTTTTCATCATAAAAACCACGTTCATTTTTATTTTCTGGTAAGCCCCCAAACAATTCAGAGGTTGAGGCTTGGTATATTTTAGTTTTTTTAGTTAAGCCTAACAAACGTACGGCTTCTAAGATTCGTAAAGTTCCTAAGGCATCTACATTTCCAACATATTCTGGCATATCAAAAGAAACTTTTACATGAGACATGGCTCCTAGGTTGTAAATTTCATCAGGTTGGCATTCTTGAATGATTCGCGTTAAATTCATCGAATCCGTTAAATCACCATAATGCAATTTTAAACGTTGATTAGGATCATGAGGATCTTGATACAAGTGATCGATACGATCGGTATTGAACAATGAAGACCTTCTTTTAATACCATGTACTTCATACCCTTTTTCCAATAATAATTCTGCTAAATACGAGCCATCTTGCCCTGTGATTCCTGTGATTAATGCAACTTTCATATTTTTTAATTTCGTTGTTCGTTGTTCGTTGTTCGTTGTTCGTTGTTCGTGTTTCGTTATTCGATGGACGAGAAACGATAGTCGATTATCGAGACTACATTTTAACTTGTTTTATATTTTCGATATTGTCTAAAAACCAATCATAGGTCTTTGCAATTCCTTCGTCCAATTCGGTTTGATATGCCCAACCGATGGCTTTCATCTTAGACACATCCATCAACTTTCTTGGCGTTCCGTCAGGCTTGTCTGCATCCCAAACGATGTCACCTTCATGACCCACTGCCTTCTGAATGGTTTCTGCCAATTCTTTAATGGTAATATCTTTACCCGAACCTACATTATACAAATGCTCTGGCAATTGATTTTCTAAGGCATACACCACTGCTTCTGCCATATCATCCACAAACAAAAACTCACGCATTGGTGTACCACTTCCCCATAAAGTTACGGGGGCATTATTATTTAATTTTGCCTCGTGAAACTTACGAATCATAGCGGGTAATACATGAGAGGTTTTTAAATCGAAATTATCGTAATACCCATACAAATTGGTAGGCATTAAGCTTACATAATCTTTGCCGAATTGCTTTCTAATGGCTTGACAGGCTTTTACTCCTGTAATTTTTGCAATGGCATACCATTCGTTAGTAGGTTCTAAAGCATCTGTTAATAAATAGTCTTCTTTTAAGGGCTGTGGTGCAAACTTGGGATAAATACAAGAACTCCCTAAGAAAATAAACTTTTCAACACCTATTTTTAAGGCTCCATCAATGAGACTATTCTGAATCTGCATGTTCTCCATCAAAAACTGATAGGGATAATCATTATTCGCTAAAATACCTCCTACTCTAGCTGCAGCATCAATAATGGCATGCGGTTGTTCCTCTTGAAGGAAATTAAGAACGGCTTCTTGATTTTTCAAGTCTAATGCACTACTAGTTCTGCCAATTAAATTTGAATACCCTTTTTTCTCTAAAGCTCTCCAAACGGCTGACCCCACCATACCTCGATGGCCTGCAATGTATATTTTTGAATTTTTATCCATCAAAAAATTATTTCTTTTTTTGTTTTAGGTTTTCTTTCTCTTGTACTTCTTTACGCAAGCCGCTACTCGAAAAACGATGTTCTCTTTTATTATAAAACAATTCGATACCCGACTCTTCACAATATTTTCGCCCTGTAAATTGCTTGTTCATATACTCATCTCCTACAATACGCACATCTATTTTAAAAGATCGCAACACATCCTCTAAATCTTGCTCAGTAGCATAAGGCACTATTTCATCTACAAACTTACAGCCTTTCAATTGGATGTAGCGTTCTACCACAGATTGAATCGGTCTGTTTTTTTCTGGACGATCTAAAGTTGGATCGGTTTGTAATCCACAAATTAAATAATCACATTCTTGTTTTGCATCTTCTAACATCTTAACATGACCTGCATGAAACAAATCGAAAGCACTAAAGGTAATACCTATTCTCATATCAAATTTATATTATGTTGTTGGGTTATTTCGGGGTTGGTTCTTCGTTTTTGGTTGTTCGTTATTTGTTGTTCGTTAGACGATGGACGAGAAACGATGTTACTCCTTACCTTTTAACAACCAAGAAGAAGATTGAATTTTATCTCCTAGTCCATCGATAAGCTGCACGTTTAACTCTTTACAAACTGGCGCCTCTGGAATGGAAGTATTGTCTTGATCTCCGCCATTGGCAAAAGCCAGATCATAGTCATCTCCGTAAGTTTTGTGCAAATATGCAATAGAAGCACACACGGTTCTGTCTTTATCTATAGATATCATCGCCTTGTCTACGGCCTTAATATTTTCTACTATAATTAGCCTTTCGTCTTCTTTTTGAAATTCTTTAGACCCTTTTAAACCTCTTTGTACATCATTGTTTACAATTACAAAAAGTTCATCGGCTAAAGCCTTAGCATTATTAAAGTACTCTAAATGCCCTTTATGGATGGGATTAAAATATCCAGAAACAATAATAGCTCTTTTTTTCATATCTGTTGACTTATAATATTCTAAGACAAATATATGTTTATTTATTTAACTACAAAAAGGTTGTTTTTCCCCTTTCGTAACATTTGATGAATTCTTAATATGAAATTGTAATTTTATTAATTTCTCATAATGAGCCACATTGATTCAGAATCCTTCTAAAATTTCAGCTTGTTTTTGTGGCCACCATTATACAGTAAGGCAGCAAATAGCGTGTTGAGCAATGTAAATATTAGATTTAGATTTCTCGATTCCGCTTACGCTCCACTCGAAATGACAGAGAGCTTTGTCATTCCAACCTTGCGGAGCAATCTGTTTGTCATCTCGACCTTGCGGAGAGATCTTTTTCCATTTCGCCTGTAATTAAGAGGTTTTATGTATTAAGAGATTTCTCGATTCCGCCTAAGCTTCACTCGAAATAACATAGTACTTTGTCATTCCGACCCTGTGAAGGAATATGTTTGTCATCTCGACCTTCTGGAGAGATCTAATTTAAAGTAAGAGATTTTTCGATTCCGCTTAGGCTTCACTCAAAATGACAGAGAGTTTTGTCATTCCGACCTTGTGGAGGAATCTCATATCATAAACTATAGATTTCTCGGTTCCGCTTACGCTCCACTCGAAATGACAGAGAGTTTTGTTATTCCGACCTTGCGGAGCAATCTGTTTGTCATCTCGACCTTGTGGAGAGATCTAATGTACACGGTAAGAGATTTCTCGATTCCGACTAAGCTCCACTCGAAATAACATAGTACTCTGTCATTTCGACCCTGTGAAGGAATCTGTTTGTCATCTCGACCTTGTGGAGAGATCTAATTTAAAGTAAGAGATTTCTCGGTTCCGCTTACGCTCCACTCGAAATGACAGAGAGCTTTGTCATTCCGACCTTGTGGAGGAATCTGTTTGTCATCTCGACCTTGCGGAGAGATCTAATGTACATAGTAAGAGATTTCTCGGTTCCGCTTACGCTCCACTCGAAATGACAGAGTACTCTGTCATTCCTACCTTGTGGAGGAATCTGTTTGTCATCTCGACCTTGTGGAGAGATCTTTTTCCATTTCGCCTGTAATTAAGAGGTTTTATGTATTAAGAGATTTCTCGATTCCGCTTACGCTC
>NZ_JBTLRD010000070.1:0-1640 GCF_054584775.1 Polaribacter litoreus
AAGTGACTATCATTAATTGCTTAATTTTTAGTCAACCTATTTCAGGAAAGTACACCTGAGCAATAAAACATAACGTTTATGTATAAGGAAAGTTGCGTGTTTGTGTGCGAGGATTTTCCGAAGGAAAATCAGAAGCTAGCAAACGAGCAACTAACTTTGGTTTAGCTAAAACTAGCAATTTTTTTTATACGGTGTTACCACACGTTTTTATTCGATTCCATATTTATTTCAGTTACATTTAGGTCTATTGTAATGGCAGTCAAGTCTATTCCATTTTAAGGTTTTAGCAAAATCAAATTTGCTTTTTAAACCGTTTAAATTGAATGTCGGGTCTATATCATTTGTGTTTACTTTCCTTATTAAAAGATAACTTTCGTTATTTTCAGTTTCAAAATGATTTATTTCGGGGAATAATTTCAAAGTTTCAATTTTACTGATAATGATATCATAGTTTTTAACAATTTCCTCCACAGTATGAAATTCCTTGCCTATAATATTACCCAATTCATTATCTGTGCCTATATCAGCAGTAGAGCCAATTCCGCCATTACAAGAAAATGATATAAAAGAATATCCTCCTATTTCTATTGGTATCCTTTTCGGGTATTTAAAAGAATCTTCACTCAATCCATGGAGTACAATTTCTCCTTTGTTTTTAACTAAAATTTTTGCTGAAATATTTTCTAAAGTCACATCTTCGTTACCCCAAATATTAATTACTTCCACATTTTCTATTTCATTTAGATTATCCTTAATTTCATTCATTTCTTGGTCATAGAAGATTTTAAAATATACAAAACCAGTAAGAATTAAACATATAACAATTCCAAGCAACGCTATAAATGTCCTTTTTATGATTTTTAGCAATATTTTCATTTTTAATGTGTGGTAACGTGTTTGTACAAGGTTAGTTGCGTGGTTTAGCTATAAAGTTAGTAAATAATTACTGACAAAGAAAATCCGCGAGGATTTTCGTAAGTAGGCTAAGAGCAAGCAATTAATTTTGTACGTTGTTGTGCAACGTATTTATATTTTCTTAATAATCCAATTCGATATTTTTTCAATTCGGAATATTATAATTAGTGTTAAAATCGTTTTTAGTATATAATTCGCAACTGCAAAATCAGGTAATTCAATTTCTTCATTTCCATTCAGGCTCGAAATGAATTTTGAGCAGTAATCAATCAAGTCAGGAATTAGATAAATTAATTTCGCCAACCAAATAACTCCAACTGTCAATAAAATCACTTTTGTCAGAGATTTAGCGTTCAGTTCCGTTTTTATTTCATTATCCGTTTTTATTAGTTTTTTAGCAATCCATTCCGCTTTCACGAATAGAAATATAGAAACTACAATGTTCGCTATTGTCAGAAATGTTCCAGTAAAATAGAATTTGTTAATCGGTTCAATCAACATTTCGTCAAATCGAGCCATAGTTGCAGATAAATAAATTGACAAAAAATAAGAGCCAAAATGGTCAAAAATTTTCGTCAGTAAAAATATTCCAGCAATTCTAATTATTAGAGCTGTTAAAATTCGGTTTGTCATTAACTTTCGGTTTTGTGTATTATCCTGATATAGGTTGACCTTTTTTTAGGTTTAATTTATACCGTTCAAATTATTTTTTTAGCCGTTTAGAA
>NZ_JBTLRD010000071.1:0-1570 GCF_054584775.1 Polaribacter litoreus
TTTTTTTGCAATCTTATATTTTCCTTCGGAAAATAACGATGGCACAAAATCGCAACTTTTAATACACATAAACGTTACCCTTTATTTAAAACAAAAAAATAGTTCTTTATTTGAGAACTTTTATTTATCTTTGCTTTAGAATTAAATTTATGAAAAGAATAATAGCGAAGAAAACATTAAGAGAATTTTGGGAAAAACATGCTGACTCAGAACAATATTTAAAAACTTGGTATGAGACAGCTAAAAATTCTAACTGGACTTCGCCTAACGATGTTAAACAAACATATATAAATGCCAGTATACTAAAAGAAAGTCGAATCGTTTTTAATATAAAAGGAAATTCATATCGACTAATTGTAAAATTTAATTTTGAGAGACAGTGGGCTTTTATAAGGTTTGTAGGAACTCATGCAGAATATGACAAAATAAACGCTGACACAATTTAAAAAAACAAGATTATGGAAATAAAACCTATAAAGAACGAACAAGATTACGAAAAAGCATTAGAAAGGTTAGAAATAATTTTTGATGCTGAACTAAACTCTAAAGAAGGCGACGAAGCTGAAATATTATCAATGTTAATAGATAATTACGAAAATCAATATTATCCTATTGAAGCTCCTGACCCAATTGAAGCTATAAAAATTAGAATGGAGGAAATGAATCTAAAACAAAAAGATTTAATTGGTGTTATTGGTGGAAAAAGCCGAGTATCTGAAATATTAAATAAAAAGAAAAAATTGACAGTTGATATGATTAGGGAATTAGAAAGAATTTTACATATTTCTGCTTCTGTTTTAGTAAATAACTATCAATTATCTAAATAAAAACAAAGGGTAACACCGGCTAAACTTCATGCGGGTTTTGGTGCTTTCTCAAAGTTTTGTGTATATTTACTAAGTCGCCAAATCTTGTTGATTTGGCTTTGTGAAATCAAAGAAACAAAACCAAACAAAAAGCTTCGGCTTAGTACGTGTTCGAAAATCTTGGCGATTTTCTTCCCGCACAAAGCCTAGCCAAAACCGTTGTAAGTAATAGTGGAAAAATCTCACGCAGGAAAAAATTGTGTTCTAAAAAATGTTGAATTTAAAAGTGCAGAACACTCTCTCGCTAGCAAAATTCTACCTGTGAATTTTGCAAAACGTGGAATTGTAAAACGTGTGAATCCAATCAAACTGGAAAATCATAAATTGTGGAATTGATTAAAATGTGGAATGAAAATCTTTGCGAAATTTGCTCAAAAAAGGAATCCTTGAAAACTAGAAAAAATCATAAATAATTGAAAAAACAGAATTGTGGAATTTCCAAGCAAACGTGAAATTTAAGAAAACATATAACAAAAACAGAATTGTGAAAAATTAAGAAAACGAAAAACTACTACTTACAACAGTGTGTATAATTTACTGCTTGTTTCGGTTTTTCTGGCGAAAAACCTCGCAAACGTAAATGTTCGTTATTATTACTAATTTTTAGCTAAATTTACGCAGCAAATCATACACCAAAACGTTATGTTTTATTGCTCAGGAAAATCTAAACGCAGGAAAAAAATGCTGAACACTCTCTCGCGAAT
>NZ_JBTLRD010000072.1:0-1519 GCF_054584775.1 Polaribacter litoreus
TCCTCATGGAGCAATTCAAAGATTGCTCTAGAAAAATTTCAGAATAACTTTACTTACACACTTTTTGGTTTAGTACCAAACGATTAAATATACTATTTTACAATTAAAACAGATTTTAATTTGTTTGTGAATCAATAATGAGTGAAACCATCTCTTTTAGTAACCATTAAATATATTAGTAACAGAGCAAATTCTGTGTTACTAATATTTCATCACTTTAAAATAAATAAAATGACTATAATTAAAATAATTGTGGCATATCATCTTCTTTTAATTCTGGAACTTCTAATCCTCTCAAATAGGTTAAGCTTACATTCACGCTTGAATGACCCATTGCTTGTTTGAGCTTTGTTAAGGACCCTGTCCTTGTAAATATATCAATAGCACCCGAATGTCTAAATGAATATAGGGTTTGATTTGGTTCTAATATTACACTCTTCTTTTTAAACCTGCCCCATAGAGTTTTAAAATAGTCTTTGTTTAGAGGTGTTGATGTCTCACTAAAAATATTTATACCTTCTTTTCCTCTATTCAAAAAAGGCTTTATAAAAATTGGTATTGGTACAATCCTATTTCTTCCAGATTTATTCCTAGCTCCGCTTAAGTTTATGTGTGACAAGTCGTCTGAAAAATCACTCCAGGCCAATTCTCTAATCTCACGATGAGGCCTGAGCAAGCATCCATAAGTTAACAGACAGCATAAATGTAGTTTGGAATTGAAGTTTCTTACCTCTTCAAGTAACTCTTTTATATTTTTAAAAGGTTTGTGAAGTTTTGCTTTTGCCTTTTTAGAATTAACCTGATCCATAGGGTTATGTTTCATTCCAATTTTATTAGCTTGATTAAACAACACTTGAAGGTGTCTTTTGACTGTATTGTGAGATACTTCAGAGTGATATTTATTAAGTAATATATTAATATCATTAGAATTCAAAGAATCATTTTTAATATTCCTTTCTACTAAATTAAAAACATATTCTAGCATATTTTTATACTTTTCAGAATAGTTCGCTCCTATTTTAATTTCTAAAGCTGCTCTTAAATAATCCATATCAGTCATATTGGTTGTGATATGCTTAGATTTATTGAAAAGCTCAATACTCATACCGCTGGTTAAAAATCTGTAGACTTCAGCGGCTAAGAGGTTACCAATTTGAATTCTTTCCGATATTGGGTATGAATTTGGTGATAGCGTGGAGTTGATTCTTTTTCCATTAAATAAACGATAGCGTGTTCCTTTATAAGAAAAATCAACATAGACTCTTTTTTTATAATCTTGTTTTACTTTTGGATAATTTAATTTCATTTGGCAGACATCTGACAGATTTAACTTTCTAATGTCTCTGAAATGTATTGTATAAAGGATTTGGGAATTTTTAATTTCTGATTATGAGTCAGGTGCTCTAACCAACTGAGCTATAGGACCTATAATTTTGGTTTGAAAATGTACTATTTATTTTAAATTATTTGCAAATAAATTTAGAATTTCTTGTGTTTTAAATGGAAACTTTCATTTTTT
>NZ_JBTLRD010000073.1:0-1472 GCF_054584775.1 Polaribacter litoreus
TTTTGCAATCTTATATTTTCCTTCGGAAAATAACGATGGCACAAAATCGCAACTTTTAATACACATAAACGTTGGCAATAATAAATCTCACGAATATGAAAAAGACTTTTTTACTAATATTAATATTATTTCTTTCAATTTCAGAAAGTTATGCTTGTAGTTGTGTACGAACAAATGAATCTTTATCTGTAAAAGTTGAAAAAGCATTTACTCAAGCCAATTTAATTATTAGCGGAACTGTGGTTGGAATTAAAAAATTTAATGAAGGAAAATATGTGTTTTCCGGAAATCCAGTTATTTATGAATTTGAAATCACAAAAATTATAAAAGGAAAAGTAAAGAAAGAGATTATTGAAATTGCTTCAGCTGAAAGTGGAGCGAGTTGTGGCTATAATTTTTCAATTGGAAAATCATATTTAGTTTATGCGAGAAAATCTAATCAATATTCTTCCAAAACAAAAAATGAATTTGATTTTGTAACAAGTCTATGTGACAGGAATCAAGAATTGAAAAAGGTCAACAAAAAAGAATTTCAAAAACTTGAAAAACTGAAATATAAAAAAGGAAAATAACTATTGCCAACACCGTACAAAATTAATTGCTTGCTTCTAGCCTACTTACGAAAATCCTCGCGGATTTTCTTTGTCAGGAATTATTTATTAACTTTATTGCTTAACCACGCAACTAACCTTGTACAAACACGTTGGCAATAATATAACAGAACGCAGATGAAACGAATACATTTTGATAATTTAGGAAAGAAAAACTATTGGATTTTGTTAATAATTCTAACTCTGATTTTTATTTTCATCGGACTAATTGAACCGTTTGAATTTGAAAATAAAAAAATCTATAAATATATAAGTTCGTGCGGATTTTTCTTGCAGGCACTTTATTTCAGCAAACTATTTTGGTATAAAAATACTGTACAATGGAATGATAAAGGAATTGTTATTCGAATTAAATCATTTCTTGGAAAATCATTGAGATTTGACGAAATAAAAGCGACTGAACTGAATGGAAATGAAATGACTTTAACAAAAACTGACGGTCGAAAAATTCTGATTGATTTAAATGAAATTGCTGAATCGGATGCTCAAAAACTGAATGAAATAATGATTAAAAATACTATTGCCAACAATGTATAAAAATAATTGCGGTTTAGTGCTTAAACAAAAGTAGTTGCGTATTTGCTACGTCTGAATTTCCTTCGGAAATTCCTCGCAAGCAAACTCGCAACTATTCTTATACTAGACCGTTATGTTTTATTGCTCAGGAAAATCTAAACGCAGGAAAAAAATGCTGAACAGTCTCTCGCGAATTTTGAAAAATCAAATCAACGCGAAAATTTTACGCGGGAATTTTCTCTACTTTGGAATTCTTGACGTTTTGTGAAAAAATTAATTGGGGAAAAATATCGCGCGAATTACAAATCAAAAACGGAATCGAAACGTAAAAATTAACTCTCAAAA
>NZ_JBTLRD010000074.1:0-1463 GCF_054584775.1 Polaribacter litoreus
TTCAATCTGGGCTCATATCTTTGAGATATTCAAAGATATCTAAATTTTCTATCTTTAGAATTATAAATTGATAAACAAGACCAAGTAGCAAAATTGTATCTGGGCGAAATACATCTGTTGATGATATTGTGGACTTTAGGCTAATCTACTTGGTTTTAATTACATTTAAGTTTCAATAGTACTTAAGCACAAGTTTTACAAATTAGATGCTGCATAAAAAATGAGCGAAGACTCTTGTAATTTTTTGTTTATCCTAAAATATTAAAAGATGAATTTAAAGTATTCAGTAGGTTTAGATGTTTCGAGTAAAAAGATTGATGCTTGCATAAGTGTTATCGATCAAAGACAAAGAGTAATTGTAAAATCTAGCAAAAAGATTTTAAACACAAAAAAGGGATTTGAGGATTTAGTAGCTTGGATTTTAAAACATCAAAAAGATTCGATTCCATTAGTAATATGTATGGAAGCTACAGGTATTTATCACGAAAACTGTGCTTATTTTTTGTATGAAAAAGGATTTACAGTTTCTATTATTTTGCCAAATAAGGCAAAAAAGTATTTAGACTGTTTGGGTTTAAAATCTAAAAACGATTCTATTGATGCCAAAGGATTATCACAAATGGGTGCAGAACAATGTTTAGAAGCTTGGGAACCTATGGGTGCTTTTTTCTATGAATTACGTTTATTAACAAGACAGCGTCAAAATCTCACGGAATTAAAAACAATTATTAAAAATCAATTAGATGCTTTAAGTCACGCAATGCATCAGCTAGCTTCTGTCACAGCACAATTAAAAGAAAATATTAGTTTGTTTGAATCACAAATTAAAGAATTAGATAAAGCGATTTTAGAACATATAGCGTCTGATAAGGAAGTTTTAGAAAAAGTTAAAAATATTTGCACTATCAAAGGTTTAGGTATTTTAACAACCGCAGTAATTCTTGCAGAAACGAATGGATTTACACTCTTCAATAATTACAAACAAGTAGTCTCTTATGCAGGTTTTGATGTGGTTGAAGCACAATCTGGAACTAGAGTTGGAAAGACAAAAATATCGAAAAGAGGAAATTCAAGAATCCGACGAGCCTTGTATATGCCTTCTTTAGTTGTTATTCAATGTGAAGTACAACAATTTAAAGATTTATATGATAGAACTTATAAAAAGCACGGAATTAAGATGAAAAGCTATGTTGCTGTTCAGAAAAAGCTATTAACAATGATTTATTATTTATGGAACAAAAACGAAGCTTATGATCCAAACTATAAGGTAAAATTCCAAGAAGAGGAGCAGAAGCTTTACTCTCTGTTTGCCTTTGAAAAAGGCATAAAAAGTAGCCCCAATAAAATTGAGGCTACACAAGGTAAACTTCCAGTGAATGATCACAGTGTGTTTCCTCTCTGTTAAAACAAAAATAATGAAAAATTAACAGAATAAATTAGGAATTAAAGATAGTACCTAAACT
>NZ_JBTLRD010000075.1:0-1321 GCF_054584775.1 Polaribacter litoreus
GATTTTTTTTTTAGTAATTATCAGGAAAATAGTATCTTTAATTAACGTAACTAACCATACAACCCGTACGTTGTGCAACATTAAGAAAAACCTCTACAGATAAGAAAATTGAACAAAAAAACATTAAGAAGATTAATTGAATTAAAGAAGGAAGCTGAAAAACTTCCCAAAGAATTACTTTCCGAAAAAAATTACAAAATATACACAGATGCAAAATCAGAAGAGGATTCCGCTCACGTATATAATGAAATAGCAAAAATCAAAGGAGACAAAAATAAACTGATAAGAAAAATATTAGGTTTTTTTAGTGCCAACTTGGAAGATAACAGTATTTATTTTAAACAACTTTCAGAACTGACTTTTAGTCCAAAAGAAGGAATTTATAATACGGTACATTACAGGAACAACGAAGCTTGGGCGAATGACCGAATTGGATTAATAAATCTTCTTGAAATACTTCAAAACGAAATCAAAGAGAAAATGAATTTACCGAAAGAAAAAAAGGATAGCATTTTCTCATCAGGTCTATTTTGGACAATTTTACCTTTAGCTATTGCTTTAGCATATTTTGCAGGATCATATAAAGCCGAATATGATAAATCTGATTTAGAAAAAGAACTTAAAGAAAATAAAAAGGAAATCATAAAACTGAATCATAGAATTAATGTTCTAAAAAAACAAAATGATTCATTACAAGGTCCTAAACAATAAATGGAATTAGTAAATACAATAGAAAAACTGATTGAAAAACATTTAAAAAGCTATTTATTAACCTTACATAAATTTTCAGTTTATTCAGTTGATAATACAATTTGCGTAGTTGGAAGAAGAAAAGAAGAAGATATAAGTGATTTTTATCTTTTGAGATTAAATGTGAGTTCAGAAAACCAAGAATTACTAATTCCAACTTTATTCCTTCCAAAAGAAGATAGAAAAAACGGAATAGGCTTGGGACTGATTGCATTTATCTTTGAGATTTCAAAGAAAATAAATTTCGGATTAGCACTTGTGCAAATGACAGATAGTTTTTATGATAAAATGCTCAAACGTGGAGCAAAAAAAACTGGAATTTATGACTGTTTACAGATAGTAGAAACTACGAACTTAAAATAACGTTGCACAACAATGCGTATAATTCATTGCTGGCTGATTTTTTCCTCGGAAAAATAATCAGACAACTTCAATGGGTTGTAATTTATTTGCTAACTTTCCGCTAAACACAACCGCAACAAATCATACACGCGAACGTTATGTTTTATTGCTCAGGAAAATCTAAACGCAGGAAAAAAATGCTGAACAGTCTCTCGCGAATTTTAAAAAA
>NZ_JBTLRD010000076.1:0-1262 GCF_054584775.1 Polaribacter litoreus
CAATAATTTTTCACGAGTGAAAGATAATTCAGCAATTGTTATATTCCATTTTTAAGCGATTAAAAAATTCCCACGAACAACTAAATTCAGACATTTTGGAAATTTAAATTTTCACGTTTCTGAGTGTTTTCCACTATTATTTACAACGTTGTTGTGTAAGAAAAGTTGCGTGGTTTAAGCAATAAAGTTAGTAAATAAAACAGAAACCAAGAAAATCCGAGAGGGTTTTCGTAAGTATGCTTTTACCAGCAATTTTTTTTACACGGTGTTGGCAGTAGTTATTTGTTAAATTTTTTCAGTCTTTTTTCATCTTCAATCTTATGATATATACTCATTTCTTTTTGAAATTTTTTTACATTCTTATAGTATTTATAATTCTTTATTCTTTTTTTGTCTGTAATCTTTACCATAACATAAGCCACTAAAAAAAAAGAAGCACTTATAATAAGTTGTAATTTTAAATTTATATAATTACTTATAAATTCGTTAAAAAAAAATAGAGAAATCGAATATATGGCTACAAAGGGAATAAAATAATCAAATAATTGTAGAATTTCCCTGTATTCTTTCATGTTTATATTTTTCAATCCAAATTGTTCAATCGTTGGTTCAGTGAAATCTGTTCCATATTTTTTTAAATAAGGATAAGCCTTATATTGTTGTGCTTTATCACTTATTTTATCTATGATATATGATTTTTTTTCTAAAAAGTTAAAAACTAAAGCTCCAATAAACAAACCAATGACATAGGCTAATAGTTTAATACCGCTAAAATAATTGTCAAAATATAAATATACTAATACTACAGTACCAAAAATAGATAATTTATAAGTCAAAAATATAGCCATATACAAGAGATTCGATATTGAAGAATATAAATGATAAAGGACTTTTTGTTTTATAGGGTTCATTTT
The DNA here is from genome assembly GCF_054584775.1 of Polaribacter litoreus. Lineage (NCBI taxonomy): Bacteria > Pseudomonadati > Bacteroidota > Flavobacteriia > Flavobacteriales > Flavobacteriaceae > Polaribacter > Polaribacter litoreus. Next base: position 915 of record NZ_JBTLRD010000076.1, read on the forward strand.
TTAGTAATTACAGTTTTTTATTTAAAGGAAAATATTTTAAATACAATCAAACTAACATATTAAATTTCCGGTTAAAATGTATTAGATATCTTAAATTTTCACAACAATAGTTTTTGTTTTTCAAATAATAAATTAATATTTTTAGAAATACCCTTTTTTTATTTAACTAAATCTTCATTTGTCTCTAATTACTGCCAACGTTTTGGTGTATTATTTGTTGCGTAAATTTAGCGAAAAAAAAGCTATTTAGACTAAAACTTTAGCTTTTCCCAGGTTTTTCGTAAGAAAAACCAGAAAAAGCAATAAATTTTACACGGTGTTATGTTTTGTTGCGATACGTTTGAGTAA
>NZ_JBTLRD010000077.1:0-1260 GCF_054584775.1 Polaribacter litoreus
GCGGACTTTCTTGGTCGATAATTATTTACTAAATTAGTTGCTTAGAATACGCAACAAACCATATACAACAACGTTGTAGCACATTAAAAACCGAACTTAACGAATGAATTTTGAGGAACTTATAGAAAACAATAATAATGCTCAAATTAAAATAAAGGAATTTGAAAGTAAGTGGTTTATTTACAAAAATAGTAAAGATTCTATTTGGGAAACATTTCACCTAAGAGGTTGGAATGAATCTCTAATAAATGAAAATTATTCTAATGCCAAACAAGCTTTTTCTGATTGTGCAAAAGCAGATATTTATTATTTTGATTTGTTTAGAAATAATGTAGGTACTGATTTATTTTCTTTTGGAAGAACTCACGCATTAGTGACTGCATTATCCGATAATCAAGAAGCTATAAAAGATTATTCCAAAATTGATTATGAAATCCCATTTAGAGGAAAAAAGAAAATGAAATTTAGCGAATTAGCATCAAAAGGGGAAGGTCATATTTATTGTGATATAATCATAAAAGCAATGAATAAAGATTTGGACGGTGTTTCTAAAGATATTGAAATAATCAAAAATAAGTGCTTACCGAAGAAAAAGAATCAATGGATGGAATTGGATCTTCAATTTTTCCAATCAATCATAAATAAAGATAAAGATTCCGCATTTAAGATAATTAATATTCTTGCAACAAAAGAACATAAAAAACGGAATAAAGATTCTTGGATTTACAAAGATTTAATTTCCCAGCCTGCATTAGGATTTGCAAAAATCCTATGGATAAATGGAATTGAATTGGAGTTTAATAATAAATTCTTGATAAATGAATTGCTTCCAATCAAACCTAATGGAAACTATAAGGATAATATTGAATTATTGATTAATAAAATGACTTTACAATCGGAAAGTGAAACTCATAATGGAAGAAAATTAAGCTTGGAAGAATATAATAGAAGATACTGAAAAAAAAACGTGCTACAACACCGTGTATAATTCATTGCTAGTTATAGCTTACTTACGAAAGTCCTTGCAGACTTTCTATCTGTGTTATATTTGCTAACTTTAGTGCTTAAAACACGCAACAAATCATACACAACAACGTTATGTTTTATTGCTCAGGAAAATCTAAACGCAGGAAAAAAATACTGAACACTCTCTCGCGAATTTTAAAAAATCAAATCAACTCGCAAATTTTACGCGGGAATTTTCTCTAATTTGGAATTCTTGAAGTTTTGTGAAAAATTAATTGGGGAAAAATATCGCGC
>NZ_JBTLRD010000078.1:0-1178 GCF_054584775.1 Polaribacter litoreus
TAAGTGACTATCATTAATTGCTTAATTTTTAGTCAACCTATTTCAGGAAAGTACACCTGAGCAATAAAACATAACGTGTTTGTGTATGATTTCGTTGCGTGTTTAAGCACTAAAGTTAGCAAATAAATCACAGATAGAAAGTCCGCGAGGACTTTCGTAAGTAGGCTATAACTAGCAATGAATTATACACGGTGTTGTGCGTTCGTTTTTATTCTTTTCCGAACATATTTTCATATTCCTTTACGTGATTTGGGAATTCCTCTTCGTAAAAAGGATAACTGATTCCTAAAATTGAAATTTCATATCCATCTTCTTTCATTCCCGTAATTGCATTTCCAGCAACTCCTTTTATTTCCAGTCCATCTTGTCTAAATACTTTTAAACCAGATATTACTTGAGTGTCGATAAATTCAAATTCTGGGTCGTCAGTATTTATAACAATATTGTTTTTCAAACAGTATTCTTTAAAGAATTCGTATGGCGATTCAATTCCGTTAAACTCAATCAGTCCAAATGCAACTCCCATTGGTGCATCAGCTTTCTCTAAATCAGAGTAGCCAATTAATTTTCCATCAATTTCTATCAGATATTTTTTATTCATCTCTCTCGTACTTTTCTGATATTTCATTAATAAAATATTCGGCAGGGAAACCTCTTAATTCCATAAGAATTTGAATAAATGGGTCAAGAAAAAAATAACATTCGTAAAGAATTTTTCTTTTTTCTTTAACCAAATTCAGAACTTCAATTCGTCCATCTCTTGTTAAAATTTTCTCTCCTTGATGGTTTAAAAATCTATGAATTAAATAATTTCGAGCATCTAATGCCTCTTCCAACCTTTCAATGAATCCATCGCTAACCTCAATTAGTTTTCTTAATTGTCTCATTAAAGTTCCTAATGTTTTTTTAGAAAGGTTGAGCATATATTCGTCAATTTCCTCATCCTGATTTTTATTTGTGAAGTCAAAATCTTTTCTTGAGAGAAGCATTAGAAATCCAATTGCATATTCTAATCTTTGAGAATCGAGCACAGCAAGACCTAAAATATCTGTAATTGGTTTAATTTCTTTCTTATCAATCTGCATAGTTTATCAAATGACGCACAACGTTTTGGTGTATTATTTGTTGCGTAAATTTAGCGAAAAAAAAGCTATTTAAACTAAAACTTTAGCGTTTCC
>NZ_JBTLRD010000079.1:0-1174 GCF_054584775.1 Polaribacter litoreus
CTCGGGAACGCTAAAGTTTTAGTCTAGATAGCTTTTTTTTCGCTAAATTTACGCAACAAACAATACACCAAAACGTTGTGTGCAACCTAAAAAAAACGAATGAATAACGAACAAACTGCAATACGAACAACTTATTTCAGTATAATTGGAAATACGACTTTAGCCTTGATAAAAGGACTTGCGGGATTTTTGGGTAATTCTTATGCGTTAATTGCAGATGCGATTGAATCAACAACAGACATTTTTGCTTCACTTTTAGTTTTATTGGGGTTTAAATATGCCAAACGACCAGCGGACGAAAACCATCCTTACGGACACGGAAAAATTGAACCTTTAATTACATTTGGAGTCGTTACTTTTCTTGTGGTTTCTGCTACAATAATTGCATATGAAAGTATCCAAAACATTCAAACACCTCATAAAATTCCGAAATCTTGGACTTTGATTGTTTTGGGACTAATAATAGTTTGGAAAGAAATCTCTTTTCAAATCGTAATTAGAAAAAGTAAACAAACCAATAGTTCTTCACTTAAAGCAGATGCTTGGCATCATAGAAGTGATGCAATTACTTCGGTAATGGCATTCATTGGAATTTCAATAGCAATAATATTCGGTAATGGCTATGAAACTGCTGATGATTGGGCAGCCTTATTTGCTTCAGCGTTTATCTTATATAACAGTTATTTAATATTAAGACCTGCATTAGGAGAAGTTATGGACGAGCAACTTTATGACGACCTAATACTTGAAATTAGAGAAAAATCAATAGAAGTTAAAGGTGTTTTGGACACGGAAAAATGTTTTATCCGAAAATCAGGAATGAAATATCACGTTGATTTACACGCAATTGTAAATAGTGAAATAACAGTAAAATCAGGGCACGATATTGCACATAAATTAAAGGACTATTTACGAGAAGAAATACCGAATTTAGGACACGTACTAATTCATATTGAACCGAATGAATAAAAGGCAGCACACAACAATGTATATAAAAAATAGGCGAGGCAGTAATAAAATCAAGGGTTTTGGTTCGCATCAAACTTTGTGTTTAACTGAAAGTTTAGTGCTTAGTAATCGCCTACTTTTCATATACTAACCGTTATGTTTTATTGCTCAGGAAAATCTAAACGCAGGAAAAAAATGCTGAACACTCTCTCGCGAATTTTAAAAA